>CALIFM010000123.1 GCA_938021685.1 uncultured Gammaproteobacteria bacterium
GCTTTGATCACGCCCACTTTCTTGTCTCCAAAGCCAGTTAACATAACCGTGAATTCGCTTTGCTCAGCACCACCACCAGCGTCGCCGCCAGCAGCAGGGCCAGCTGCTACAGCAACCGAGGCCGCTGCAGAAACGTCGAACTTCTCTTCAATGTCTTTAATCAGTTCCGAGAGATCTAGAACTGACATCTCAGCAATCGCGCTAAGAATATCTTCTTTTGATGTAGCCATTTTTTAAACTCCTAATTTAAAAGGAAAAACCATTAACATAATACTCAACATCTCTAAACTACGCCGCTTCTTTGCTGTCACGCACAGCCGCAATGGCCCGAGCTGCCTTAGTAGGCACTTCGTTAAGTGTACGTGCAAAAGTTGCGATCGGCGCCTGCAAGGTTGCAGCCAATGTTGCCAGTAGCTCTTCGCGACTTGGTAGTTTAGCCAAGGCATTGATGCCCGCAAGGTCCAACAAGTCGCCGTTCATGGCGCCTGAAGTGATCTTAAGGTCATCGTTGTCTTTGGCAAACTTAGACATAATTTTCGCCACCGCAGCAGGATCGCTCGATGATGAAAATATGACTGGACCAACGAAGTGTTCGTCTAAGCAAGCAAAGTCTGTATCCTTTACAGCACGCTTAGCCAAGGTGTTTTTAACAACCTTCAAAAACACATCAGCCTCATGCGCTTCTTTGCGCAACGCGGTTAATTGAGAGACAGTGAGTCCACGATACTCAGCAACAACAGCGGCTTGAGCAGATGACAAATTGTCAGCTACTTCAGCAACCTGTGCCTTTTTTTTATCTAGGGCAGTACTCATTTTTAAGCAATCTCCTAATGTTGATGGTGCACCTTAAACCAGGACAATCCTGATCGAGGGTCACCGTCTGCGTAGGCTCCATCTTGTCAAAACCTCTGACTCAACAGAATTAAAAAGTTACCTACGGTCTTTGACAAACCAAAGCACCATTGCCTTGGTTCCCAAATTTTTCTAAAGCGGCAGCGTATTACGATCCACTTTTACGCCAGGACCCATCGAACTAGAAATAGTCATTCGACGGATATACTGGCCTTTTGCTCCTGCTGGCTTGGCCTTTAACAGGTCCGCCATCAAGGCATTTAAATTTTCATTCAAGTCTTCAACAGAAAATGAAGCCTTGCCAATGGCACAATGAATAATGCCGCCTTTGTCGTTGCGGTATTGCACTTGACCTCCTTTGGCGTTTTTCACCGCCTGTGCCACATCGGCTGTCACCGTGCCCACTTTTGGGTTAGGCATCAAGCCTTTGGGGCCCAACACTTGGCCTAACTGGCCCACAATGCGCATTGCATCGGGGCTGGCAATACATAAGTCAAATTCAATCTCACCTTTCTTAACCTGCTCGGCCAAATCTTCAAAACCGACGATATCTGCGCCTGCTGCCTTCGCTTCCTCAGCTTTGTCGCCGTCAGCAAACACCGCCACACGCACGGTTTTGCCCGTGCCTTTAGGCATTACGGTAGAACCGCGCACGTTTTGGTCTGACTTGCGCGCTAAAATGCCCAAGTTAATGGCCACTTCAACACTTTCATCAAACTTAGCGCTAGCGCTTTTTTTCACCAAACCCAAGGCTTCGTCAAGGGCATATAATTTATCGCGATCAACCAATTCGTTGGCTACCTGCATACGTTTACTTAGTGCCATGATTTACCCCTTCACCTCAAGGCCCATGCTACGCGCAGTGCCTGCAATAATTTTAACCGCTGCATCCATGTCATAAGCATTGAGATCAGATTCTTTTGCTTTAACAATGTCTTCCAGCTGCGCACGTGAAACGCTACCCACTTTGTCGCGATTTGGTACACCACTGCCTTTAGGCACGCCGGCTGCTTTAAGCAACAAGAACGATGCTGGCGTGGTCTTTTTCACATAGGTAAAACTCTTATCTGAATACACCGTAATAATAACGGGCACAGGCAAGCCTTTTTCCATCTCCTGCGTTTCGGCATTAAACGCCTTGCAGAAATCCATGATATTCAAACCATGCTGACCCAATGCCGGACCAACGGGTGGGGCTGGCTTTGCGTCACCAGCAGGCACCTGCAACTTAATGTAGGCTTCTATTTTCTTCGCCATAATTGACTCCTAATGGGTGCAAACGCACAATATTAAACTGCGCTCCCCGTTTTAATTTAAGCTAATTAATTTAAGCTAGGGCTCAGCTAATGCCTGCCTTAACCTTTCTCAACTTGATCAAAACCCAACTCAACTGGGGTTGACCGTCCAAATATCGAAACCGAAACATGCAGCTTCGATTTTTCAAAATTCACATCTTCCACCATGCCCGTAAAGTCGGCAAACGGGCCATCGATAACACGCACCACCTCGCCAGGCGAGAAGGTAAACTTCGGGCGCGGCGCATCCACACTATCGGACATACGCTGCAAAATTGCATCGGCTTCTTTCTCACTCAACGGCACAGGTTGGCCTTGCTTACCGCCCACAAAGCCCGACACCTTCGGCAATGAATTAATCATATGCCATGTTTCGTCATTCACCACCATGTTCACTAGTACATAGCCAGGATAGAACTTCCGTTCGCTCACGCGTTTAACACCAGCACGCATCTCCACCACTTCCTCAACGGGAATTAAAATCTCGCCGAAAAACTCGCTTAAGCCTAAGCGCTCTGATGTCTCTTTAATATTCGCCTGCACTTTTTTCTCGTACAACGAATAGGCCTGCACCACATACCAACGCTTGTCGGTTTTGGAATAATCAACCGGTCCCATCATAACAGGCGCTTCACCGCTCTGCCCATCATCGTCACTTGGCTCAGCTTCGGTTGGTTCACCCGCTGGCGCACCCGGCTCCTCTTGCTGTGCCTCACCTGTTGCTTCTACATCAGCAGGCGCATCAAATAACGGCGGATCTTCAGCGGTCACGACCTGTTCAGCCGCAGCCTCTTCAACGGCAGCTTCTTGCTCTTGTTCTTGGCCTTCTTCTACTGGGTTATTTTCTTCGTCACCACTCATTGTGCTATACCGTTCCTAATACCCAATCATAAACCGCTTTAAAGATAATACTATCTGCCGCCCAGATAAACAGGCCTGAAAGTATGGCACCCAAGATAACTACACCGGTTATTTGTGTCGCCTCACGTCTAGCAGGCCACACCACCTTTTTGCCTTCACTAATCGCTTTAGTCGAAAAGCCCAACACATTTTGGCCTGTCTCAGTCTGCAGCATCACAAAAGCCGCAATCGCCAAACTGGCAATTACGCCTAATATTCGCCAAATGAGAAGCATTTGGTCAAAGTAGTAATAGCCAGCAATCCCCGCAAGGACAATGAGCACTGCCAACAATATTAAGCCTTTATCGCGCAATTTAGTTCTCTATTTCTACGGTTCTATCTCTAATCTCAGTTTTCGTAATGGCAGGCCAGGAGGGAATCGAACCCCCAACCTGCGGTTTTGGAGACCGCTGCTCTGCCAATTGAGCTACTGGCCTAAAGGCCGTTTTGGGCTCTAAGCGCCCAAAACACGCTACCGTACGAAAACTGTTATAAATATTAAGAGCTAAGCCTGCTGATTACTCAACAATCTTAGCCACAACGCCCGCACCTACAGTGCGGCCACCTTCGCGTATCGCAAAACGTAAACCCTCATCCATCGCAATCGGTGCAATCAAGTTCACATCC
>CALIFM010000124.1 GCA_938021685.1 uncultured Gammaproteobacteria bacterium
AAATGTGCATATCCTCTCCGCTAAACACCACTTCATCACTCGTGTGCAGCGCCATAAATGGTCCACCATTCCACTGACGACACATCTTACAATGGCACGCGCCTGCTTTAAGGCTGATTGCTTTGGCTTTTAGACTCACCGCACCACATAAACATGTTCCTGTAGCCGATACTTTTTCTGATGATGGTTTCATAATAATACTCTAGGTTTTAAGGTTTAGCTTTGCGCGGCGGCATTTCATGGTGCTGAATCAATTCGCTCGATTCAACATACCAACTGGCTTTAGAGCCGCAAAAAATATTTTGCGTGGGCACCACATCTACCTCCTCGTCCAAGGTACCCGCAGGGACAATCACTGCACGACCACTTTTAGACATCCACGGCAGAGAAGAACCACAGCGCTTACAAAAGCTGGTAGCGAAATACTTAGTGTCTTCAGGCTCATAGCTGATCACGCCCTGCTCACCTTGCGCCCAGCTGAAATCATCCGGTGACACAAATAAATTGCTTGCATGGGCGCTGCCTGTAAATTTGCGGCAACGTGAACAATGACAATATTGGAAAATCCCCATATTGCCCGTGATCCGATATTTAACTTGCTGACACAAACAACTGCCTGCTGCGTTTTTTTCGCCCATGATTATATTTCTCTGCTATTTATAATTATTTTGCATCTACCAGTAACTTGCCCATGCTCAAACGCTGCTCAGTTTTAAAGCCTAGCGATTCATAAAACGCTGCCGCCTCTGCGTTATCAATACGTACTTGTAAATTCACTTTAATACAACCACGTGCCTGCAAAGCTTGCACCGCATGCTCTACCATCTGCTGCCCATACCCTTTACGCCGCTGCGCTGTATCCACCGCGACGGCATATAGCCAACCGCGATGTCCATCATAACCCGCCATACATGCAGCGATAATCTGCTCTTGCTGCAAGCCTACATAAATAAGGTCATCCACCTTTTGTTTCGCTGCAATCATACTTGCTGGAGCATTATGCCTAGGATTGCCAGGGAATGCTGCTTGCCAAAACGCCACCAAATCATCCATCTGTGCAGCTTGCATAGCCTGAATTATCATCATATTGTGGCCTCCACCTTTAAGCCTTTGAGCAATGTTTAGGGCAGTGTTTTGTATTTCATCCTAACGCAAACAAGCCATTAGCACCATAAGCCCAATCATAAAAATAGCATAAACTAAACAAGCAAACTGGCGCGTAACCCGTTAGAATCGCCTCCCTCTTATGAAGTCGGCCCTTAATTTAGGGTGCACTTCGCGTTTCAGGGCCTCCATATTAAAGAAGCACGCCCTTATCATAGCTGGCATACGTTGGCTTTTTGGTCCCTTAATCGGGCTTTCAACATGAACTCAGACTCTACCACCCTCTTTTCCCAGCTCGCCCTCGCTGCACCGCTACTTAAAGCCTTGGATGAAGTCGGCTATGAAGCGCCTACACCAATTCAAGCACAAACTATTCCGCTGCTCTTAGAGGGCCGTGATGTACTGGGCCAAGCACAAACCGGCACGGGCAAAACCGCTGCTTTTGCCCTGCCTTTGCTTACGCGCATTGACTTAAAAAAATCAGCACCGCAAGTGCTGGTGCTAGCCCCTACACGCGAACTGGCAATTCAAGTATCTGAGGCCTTTCAACAATATGCCAAGCATCTCAAAGGCTTTAGGGTGCTACCCATCTATGGTGGGCAAGATTTTCGCGGCCAATTACGCGGCTTAGCGCGCGGTGTACACGTGGTGGTCGGCACCCCTGGACGGGTGATGGACCACATGCGCCGCGGCACCTTAAAATTAGACGGCTTGCAAGCACTGGTGCTCGACGAAGCCGACGAAATGCTACGCATGGGCTTTATTGATGACGTTGAATGGGTGCTAGAACAAACGCCTGACACACGGCAGATCGCTTTGTTCTCGGCCACCATGCCTAAAGAAATTGCACGCATTGCCAAGCGCCACTTGAATGAGCCAGCTTTAATACATATTAAAGAAACCACCACCACTGCCAGCACTATTCGTCAACGCTATTTGCCGGTTAAAGGCGCGCAAAAACTAGATGCTTTGACCCGCATCTTAGAAGCTGAAACCTTTGATGCCATCATTTGCTTTGTGCGCACAAAAACCGCCACAGTAGACTTGGCCCAAAAGCTAGAAGCACGTGGCTATTCGGCCACTGCCTTGAACGGTGATATTGCACAAAGAACCCGTGAAAAAACCATCAACTGGCTTAAGAAAGGCCAAATCGACATCCTAGTGGCCACCGATGTCGCCGCGCGCGGCCTTGATGTAGACCGCATCAGTCATGTGATTAACTATGATATTCCCTATGACACCGAAGCCTATGTGCATCGCATTGGCCGCACTGGTCGCGCGGGCCGTGAAGGCGATGCTATTTTGTTTGTAGCACCACGTGAACGGCGCCTGCTCGGCGCGATCGAGAAAGCCACTGGTCATCGTATTGAACCATTGGAACTGCCTTCAACCGACGCCATTAATGAGCGCCGCATCGAACGCTTTGGACAACGCATCAAACAAGCGATTGATATCCAAGACCTCAATTTTTACACTGAACTCATCACTAACTTTCAAGAACAAAATAAAGTGGACACCTTACAAGTAGCTGCTGCTTTAGCGCATTTAATGCAAGGTGATAATCCCTTCTTGTTATCTAACAAGCCCGTTTTTGAAAAAAGTAGTCGCCACGATCGTAATGATCGCGCTGGCAGAAGTCGTGATTCAAATCACAAGCGCAGTCGCTCTGATGCTGAGCTTACTCGTCGCGAGCGTAGCAGCCCACCTAACGCAGGCATGGAGCGCTTTCGCGTTGAGATCGGCAATGATAACGATGTACGTCCCGGCAACCTAGTAGGTGCGATTGCCAACGAGGCTGGTATTGATGGCGAGCACATTGGCCGTATTCAAATTTTTGACGACCACAGCTTAGTTGACTTACCTTTGGATATGCCCAAAGATATTTTCAACAACTTGAAGAAAGTGTGGGTCAGTGGCGCGCAGCTGCGTATTTCTCGATTGAGTGATCGCAGCACACAGCGCAAGCATGAGGGTAAACATCAAGCCAAGCACAAAGGCAAAATGAAACCCGCAAAGCCGCGCTCAGCTACAAAGTTGAAAAGTGGCGCAAAAGGGAAGGCAAAAGCCAAGACAACCGCTGATAAAAAGACCACCAAAAAACCACCAAAGAAAGCTAAATCAAAATTTAAATCTAATGGCGAAAAGCTAGGCGGCACTAAATTTCGCAAAGATCCCAAGAAATAACACGGGCCCTAGTTAATAGATTCTCAAACTTATAAATTTATTTTAAAGCAATAAATAAAGGGCCTTACTCGTCCTCAAAGGCTTCTTCAATCGCTTCAACCACAGCTTGTCCTGTAAACGGTTTTTCAACCAGTGACTGCACGATATAGCTTGGGAAAGGCGGTAGATATGTACTATCTGATTTGGTTTCATTAATCAAAAAGTCCACCTCAGGATAAGCATCTTTGACTTCAAGGTACAATTGGTAGCCACTCATTTGCGGCATACCAACGGCGCAGAACACTAAATCAACATATTCTGCTCCCAGCACCTTAAGTGCATCCACACCATTATCCGCCAACAAGACATTATACCCTTCCGCGCTCAAAGCCTTGTTCACCAAACCTAGCACTTCGGGGTCATGGTCTACGGCCAAAATAGTACGCTGATACTCAAGCGAAGGCACCTGCTCCACTTCAAGCGCAACATCTTCTTGGCTAGCAATATGCCGAGGGAAGTATAAAGTTACTTCCGTACCTAACATTTGGGTG
This sequence comes from uncultured Gammaproteobacteria bacterium, assembly GCA_938021685.1. Taxonomy (GTDB): domain Bacteria; phylum Pseudomonadota; class Gammaproteobacteria; order Arenicellales; family Poriferihabitantaceae; genus JAAELZ01. The sequence continues at coordinate 3,819 of CALIFM010000124.1, forward strand.
CTAACGATATTAATATCGCCCCCATTGCGCAACACAAAACCATAAACCTGGCTCAAGCCTAGGCCCGAACCATAAGTTTCTTTAGTGGTGAAAAACGGCTCAAAAATACGTGAGCTGATTTTTTCTGTCATGCCATTGCCCGTGTCTTTAATGACCAAAGTTGCATAATCACCTGCAGGCAAATCTAACTCATTAAAATCAGACACCTCAATGGTTTCATTAGTGCAATGCAAGCTTAACGTGCCACCTGATGGCATTGCATCAATCGCATTTTTTATCAGCTCTTGAATACTATCATGCAAACCTTGCTGGTCTACTTGGATAGGCCACAGTTTTCTGTCTAGCTTTACCTTTAATTTTATTTTTTCGACCACTTTAGCATCAAGACTTTCGACCATTTGCTGCGTCGCTGTGCTCAAGCTAACTTCTTTTATACTCAA
>CALIFM010000125.1 GCA_938021685.1 uncultured Gammaproteobacteria bacterium
GCTGATTATTCCCTTCCACTGGAATTAGCATGATGGGTTCTCTACGAGTGCCATCACTTTTGGTTACTACATGCTTGGCTGTGACAAACCAAGATGATTTTAAAAAACAGAATCCTGTACCTAGCGTAATCATTTTTTTGTTTACAATATGCGAGACAACTGCAAGGCCTCCTGCTGGCAAGCCCATCTTCATCATTGCAAACATCCGTTACAGGTTGATAGTAATCCTTCACTCATTTGTTATCCCTCTTGATGACAGCATTTTTGGCATTTGCTGTTCTATCTAATGAACCCCTAACCCAAGCGCTGAACGTCATGCCAGAGGCTTTAGCGGCGGCCTTGTACTCGGTTAGTTTGTCGGGTGTGACCATTACCAGTATTTTACCGGTCATTGGATTCTCAGACGGCGGCCTGCCCATTTTAGGGGGTATATTTTTGCCTTGCGTGTCCATGCGTAGAGTTTAGCACAAAATACTTTATATATACGTAAATAGTTGTTGACACCATACTTTATACGTATATAATAAATCGTGTCTTAAGAGAGCGCCAACTCTCGAAAGACACTAATCACTAACTTTAATCGAGATAAAGAAAATGACTAAGACCAATTCTATCACTGCTTTAATCGAAGCACTAACGGCATTTGATGCTAAGCCGATTGCAATAGCAGATTGTTGCCAAGGTGGTAAGCGTCGCTTAATGGAAGAAGCCAAGGACATGGTCAATGCCAGCGACTTGGATGCCATCACCAAGCAGACTGTATGCAATGCCATTACAAAGGAAGCCAACCCAAGCGGATACAGCTACGATGGAAGCGGCGCAGAGGGCGGTATTGCGGCCCTAGAAGCTGCTTTAATCGCTGAGCAAGCCCATGGCACCAAAGAAGCAAACAACGGCTTAAAAGTAGCGACAGGCTTTAATCTGCGCAATCTACAAAACCTAGTGGCAGACGGCGGCATATTCCACGTTGAATTTATCAAACGCACCACCGGTGAGCTACGCAAGATGCAATGCCGTTTGGGTGTGAAGAAACACTTGAAAGGTGGTAGCAAAGCCTACGACAGCAGTGCTAAGAACCTGCTAACGGTATTTGATATGCAAGCTAAGGCCTATCGTTCGATTCCATTAGAAGCCATCCAGCGGCTTACAGTGGGCGGCCAGACCTTTAACTTTGTGGGGGCGTAGAGATGACAATGTACACGCTTAAAGACGGCAGTCAGCGCGAATTTGATTACTTGGTGATTTGCGCGCAGATTGAATATTTGCCCAATCATTCATTCAGAGCGCCATTGTCTAACCGCTTCATTGATCACGGCTTAGCCAAAGAGGCATTAAAGCATATCCAGCAGCAAGTGCCAGACGCGTTTATCGTGGGCATGGTTGAGTTTGAGCATGAAATGGACATCAGCCGCATTGCAGAGCGCGACAAGGTGCTATTAAGTGAGCTTGAGGAGGCAAGCCAATGAAGTGCAGGCACGGCAAAACCCACGAGGCGTATTATCGATTGCTGAGCATCGACAAGCTGCAAGCACTAAGTTTTGTGTATTGAGCCAACGCAATGGCCAAGCAGTGCGAAGCCCATGGTTTAACAATTACCGGCAGGCTACTCAAGCCTTAGAGCTAATAAGGCGCAAGGGCTTTGAATCGCACTTAGACGTGGATTGATACCCCAAGATCACCACAAGGATATGGGCCAAGGACGGCACAATGCAATCTAACCAGCATACCCATGGGCCGAGCCAAAACCAAACAGCAGATACGCTTTTTGAAGCTGCCGTACAGCATTTTGCACCATCAACACTTTTCAGACTTATCACCAAGAGCGCTTAAATTGCTCCTTGAAATAGCAGGGCAATACAACGGATACAATAACGGCGACTTGATAGCGACTAAGAGCTATTTAAGCAAGCGTGGTTGGAATAGGAATGATCTTATAAACAAAGCCAAGTGCGAACCATTAGGCAAGGGCCTAGCCAGCTTGATTTAAAACCACTAGCACCCTTATTGAAATCTCACATTTTATCCTCCAACATTCAGCAGCCGTTGTTGCTTGCTTCTAAGCATGATATGCTAACAGTATAAATTTTATTAATTATATAAAAGTATGGCTATGAAAACCCTCAATAATAACGTTAAAGTCAGTAATCCTAATCGCCGTGTGGTGCTTAAAGGAGCTGCATGGAGTACCCCGGCGGTGTTGGCTGTAGGCCTGCCACAGCACGCGCAGGCCACCATAATTAATACCACCACTACCGAACAAGCTTGTGTTGATACGCTGTTGGCCGCTATTATTCCTAATGGGGGTTATGACCATGGGCCGTATGCGGCTGGTTCTGAGGTCACTGGTGTAAACATCGGTAACTATTTCGCGCCGTTCCCTGGAGGGCCAGTCACTTTAACCCAAACGGCTGCTGATCTTGATATTCTAAATGCCGTAATTACATTTGAGTTTTTAGAAAGTGCGCTTGCTGATGCGGTGCCGGCGTGGAACCCTGACTGGACTTATTTACCTGGAAGTGTGACTACGGTGGTTGAGAATTTTCAAGAAGACACCCTAAACTGGGCTTAT
>CALIFM010000126.1 GCA_938021685.1 uncultured Gammaproteobacteria bacterium
TTCTTCTCAGTCCATATCTGCATCATAGATAAAGCAGCACCAGCACCTGATAAGCTGCTTAACAGCAAGGCATAAAAACGATTACCAAAATGAGTTGGATTGTGCAAAGCAGCGACAAATGAAACAACAATAAAACCCAACAGTAGAGGGAGATTGATCGAATATAGTACGCCAGTAATGCCGCTGTAGGTGGTGTCTAAATAAAGGTAAATGCCTAGCAAGGCCAAGCATAAAAAGAGGATTGGTAAGATTCGCTTACGCACAAATGCGTGCCATTAAAGAAGGCTTATTTATCATGCGTAATAATCTAATGTTAAGGGTATGATTATTCTAATTCAGCTAGCATACGGTCACTCATGCCCGCCACATTAAAGCCGCCATCCACATAGGTGATTTCTCCTGTGATGCCTGAAGCCAAGTCAGAGCATAAAAACGCAGCAGCATTGCCCACTTCCTCGATGGTGACCACGCGTCCTAGTGGCGCCATTTTTTCAAATTGAGCTAATAGTTTTTTGAAGTCTTTAATGCCAGCAGCGGCCAACGTGCGAATGGGCCCTGCAGATATTGCATTCACGCGTGTGCCTTGTTCGCCGAGTGATTGTGCTAAGTAGCGCACATTGGCCTCTAGGCTGGCCTTAGCTAGGCCCATCACGTTATACGAAGGCATTGATAGTACTGCACCGATGTAGGTTAGCGTAAGTAAGGAGCCATTGCGTCCTTCCATCATCGGCTGGGCATACTTGGCCAGTGCAGCAAAACTGTATGAGCTGATTTCATGAGCTGTCTGGAAGCCTTCACGAGTAACGGCGTCAACGTAGGTGCCTTCAAGTTCTTCACGTGGGGCAAAAGCAATAGAGTGAACTACGGTATCAAGGCCATCCCAGTGCTTGCCTAGTTGTTTAAATAGAGTTTCAATTTCTGCATCAGTGGATACATCGCAGGGCAGCACAATAGCGCTACCTAGTTCAGCAGCAAGTTTCTCAACGCGCGGTTTAAGCTTTTCGTTAGGATAAGAAAAGGCCAGTTCAGCACCTTGCTGATGCATGGCACTGGCAATGCCCCACGCTATGGAGCGATTGCTAGCTATACCTGTAATCAAGACTTTTTTGCCTTTCAAAAAACTCATTGCTCTATTCCTCTACAAAATTCGGTATCATGTGTTCAATTAATCATGACGGTTCAATGCGTGAACAACTCGCCATCTGTTGCTCTATTACTACCTGACGCAGCCGCAAACCCATTGTTACAGCGCTTGGCCCAGCAGCTGCGCGTGCCTATTATAAGCCAATTGACCGATGCTGGCGACGTACATCTGCGTGTTCATAAGGGTAAGCTACAATTGGTGCAAGGCGTAGGCAAGACACGGCGTATTGCACAGCTTAATTTCAATCAAAGCCGCCACCGTGCAGCTGGGCCGGACCCTTTACTTAAGGCCATGGGCGGCGCAGGGCGATCAGTGCTCGATTTAACTGCAGGCTGGGGCCAAGATGCGCTGCATTTGGCGCGCGACGGTTTTAAGGTGTGCGCCATTGAGCGTCATAGCAGCCTTGTGTTGATGTTGCAGACGGCACACCAGCAAATCGAAGATTGTGTGTTGCACCAGCGTCTACAATTTGTCTGTGCTGATGCTGCTAAGGATGTGCCAATCTTACTAGCTGAAAAACAGTTGTTATTCTCGCCATTTGACGTGATTTATCTAGACCCGATGTTCCCACCTAAGCAGCGCCAAAGTGCGGCGGTCAAACAGCCGGTTGTACTGTTACAAGCCTTGTCGGGTGCATATAGCGATGCTGAAGACCTGCGCCTACTAAAGCAGGCGCGGAGCTTAAAGGCACAACGGGTTGTGGTTAAGCGGCCACTTAAAGCGGCGCCAATTGGCTGCTTCGCCCCGAGCGGCACAATAAAGGGAAAATTGGTCCGATTTGATATTTATACAGCAAATCTGGATAATGAAGCCTAAGTAAAAGCTTATCGATTAAAATATAAGAGGGGGTATCGCAATGAATAGCCAGATGATAAATAGGATTAAACCCCCGCTTTTCAGCCTCTTATTAATGCTTGCAAGCACGGTGCTGATGCCAGCATGGGCGGACAGTTCTAGCGGGCAAAGTGCAGAGCAAACTGTATCCACTAATGAGAAGCAGGCAGCTCTCAATGATCTGTTTGATCAATTGGCTCAATCGAAAAGCAAAGCGGAGGCAACTAAGTACGCCGATCAAATTTGGCAGCATTGGTTTCATACTGATAACCCTGAAGTGAACGATTTATTGCGGCGAGTACAAGAGCTGCGACGTCAACAGCGTAACAAACAGGCGCTGATCGTTAGTGATCGCATCGTCAGCCGTTTTCCGGAGTATTCTGAGGGTTGGAACCAACGTGCCACGATGTTTTATGTTGTGGGGGACCTTGAATCTTCTTTAGCTGATATCGAGCAAACCTTGCTGCGTGAGCCGCGCCATTTTGGGGCTTTAGCAGGGCGCGCATTAATTGAATTAGCTCAGGGTAAGCGTAAAGAGGCTGAGGCTACAATGCGTAAAGCCTTACGTGTGCACCCGTTTTTAAGCGAAAAAGCAATTTTAGGACAAGCAGTTTAATGCTTGGCTAAAGCCAGTGATCGCTTATTAATTTAAGGGTCCAGTAACAGTTCCACACTGGTTTTTTTATCGTCTTCTGCTGCTTGTTGCCCGGTAATGCTGAGCATGGATGTGTGCATTTTCTCAATCATCATCGGTCCGTCGATGTCCATAATTTGCTGCAGTGTCCATTTGTTGGTTTGGCTGTCGCCCATAATGGTATAGATATGGTCAGCAAAGATACGTAGCAGAGAAAACCCGGCTTGGCCGTTTTTAAAGAGTCCGCGTGCATATACCGGCATACGGTCATTGATCAACGCAAAGTACGGGGCTTTATAATCACCCACACCCATTATTTCTTCGGTGTTGCGCTGTAATTGACGTGCAGTGTCTTGGGCGAGATGCAAAATAAACGCTGCACGTTTTTCGTTGGTTTCAGGTGCTTCTTTTTCAGCTTCGCTTAACCCATCATAAGCTAGGCGATCAGCGATATGCACTAAGAAGATCAAGTATTCCGTAATCACACCGACGCGCTGTTCATCGCTGTCGTAATGGTAGTCTTCTTGGTGCAGGTTTTTCGCGCCTGCCAAAGCAATCTGCCAAATGTTATACGCTAAAATGTTCGCTTGTTGCTGCACACTGGCTTTACGCCCATGTTTGTAAGCATTGCGAATGCGTAATTTCATGATCTGTGTGGCTCCTATTGCCTACATGCTTTGAATTTTTGCCAACTGATCTTGCAAGTTTTGCAAAGCGTTTTCGCCTTGTGCCAGTTTTTCGCGTTCTTTATCAACCACATCGGCCGGGGCTTTGTCGATAAAGCTAGTATTCTTCAGTTTGCCGCGTGTGCGCTGCAAATTAGCTTCCGATTTTTCTATTTCTTTAGTTAAGCGTTGCACTTCGGCGTCTTTGTCAATCAGACCTGCTAGCGGAATCATTACCTTCATCTCACCGACTAGCGCAACGGCAGCTTCGGGAGCGTCAGCTTCATTAGCCAATATTTCGATAGATTCAATGCGGCCAACAAACTCCATTAGCTGTTGATGAGTCTGCGCCCATGCTTGGTCAGTTTTACTCGCATTTGCTAGTAAGATTGGCAAGGGTTTGCCAGGTGCGATGTTCATCTCAGCGCGAATTTTGCGTACGCCTAAAATTAACGCTTGCACCCATTCGATTTGTTGCTGTGCTTCCTCATTCACCAAGTTTTTATCAAACTCGGGGTAGGGCGCAACCATAATGGTGTCGCCGGTTGTACCAGCCATGGGCGCCACTTTTTGCCAAATCTCTTCGGTAATAAATGGCATGATGGGATGCATTAAGCGCAGTGTGGCTTCTAAAACAGTGACCAAAGTTTGGCGGGTCCCTATCTTTTGTGCTTCGCTGGAATCACCGCTTAATACAGGCTTGCTCAGCTCTAAGTACCAATCGCAGTATTCATTCCACACAAAGTCATACAAAGCACTCGCGGCACGGTCAAAGCGATAGCTTTCAAAGGCGCGTTTTACTTCCTGCGTGGTCTGTTGCAAGCGCGATAGAATCCACTGGTCGGCAGCACTCAGCTGAGTAGGGCTGCCCGTCTGACCACAATCTTGCCCTTCGGTGTTCATCAACACAAAACGTGCTGCATTCCAAATCTTATTGCAAAAATTGCGATAACCTTCGATACGGCCCCAGGCAAAATTGATGTCGCGGCCGTTAGTGGCTAACGCGGCAAAAGTAAAACGCAGCGCATCGGTGCCGAAGGCAGGAATGCCCTCAGGAAATGACTCTTTAGTCTGCTTAGCAATCTTGTCCTTGAGGTGCGGCTGCATCATGCCGCTAGTACGCTTTTCCAGCAAAGTATCTAAGGCGATACCGTCAATAAGGTCAATGGGGTCTAACACATTGCCCTTGGATTTCGACATTTTCTGACCATATTGGTCACGTACCAAGCCAGTGATGTATACCTCATGGAAGGGGATTTCATCCATAAAGCTTACACCCGCCATAATCATGCGTGCCACCCAGAAAAAGATGATATCAAAGCCTGTTACTAAAACGCTTGTTGGGTAGAAGGTTTCTAGGCGTTCTGTTTGTTCTGGCCAGCCCAATGTGGAGAAAGGCCATAATGCCGAGCTAAACCAAGTATCAAGCACGTCTTGGTCTTGGCGCAGTTTAATCTCATCGCCCAAGCTATTGGCAGCGCGCACTTGCGCTTCGTCTTCGCCAACGTAGACATTGTCTTGTTCGTCGTACCAAGCAGGGATGCGATGCCCCCACCAGATTTGCCGTGAGATGCACCAATCTTCAATATTCTCTAACCACTGAAAATAAGTGTTCTCCCAGTTTTTTGGCACAAACTGCACACGGCCGTTACGGACCACATCAATCGACGGGTCAGTAATGAAAGCTTTGCCGCCGGGGCGACCATCAGCCTGCCTTTCGGTGGTGAGGTCGACATACCATTGATCGGTTAGGTACGGCTCGACTACCGCGCCAGTGCGGTCACCCTTGGGTACTTTAAGGCTGTGCTCTTCCACTTCTGCCATCAGGCCTTGCGCTTCAAGATCGGTCACCATTTGCTTGCGGCAATCATAACGATCAAGGCCAACGTAAGCAGTAGG
>CALIFM010000127.1 GCA_938021685.1 uncultured Gammaproteobacteria bacterium
ATTGGTGGATTGTTATTTAGTGCGTTGTCGTGGTGGATGTTGCAGCGCATGCTAAAGCGCTGTGAAGTGGGGGATGTGCCTAGCACGCCCCCCGGCCTATCTCAGGCGCCACTCACACGACGCACGCCATCGTGGCCACAATCAAGCAATCGTTTGTAAGTAGCTTAAGCGTCTAGTTGTGCAGCGCGCTGGGCACGTGCAGCTAGCTCAGTTTCATCAGTGGGTTCACTTGGCCAGCCTTGCATATGTTGTTGTGCTAGGCCCTTAAGCATCGCAATGTGATCGGGAGAATCATTTAAGCAAGGAATATAGTGATACTGCTCACCGCCTGCCTTTAAAAAAGTGTGCTTGTTCTCGATTGCCATTTCTTCCAGTGTTTCAAGGCAATCAGCACTAAAACCAGGGCAAAGGATATCCAGACTTTTTGTGCCATCTTTAGCCAGTGCCTGCAATGTTTTGTCAGTGTAAGGTTGCAGCCATTTTTTCGGGCCAAGCCGTGATTGAAAAGTCAGCAACCATTGGTCGTCATTCAGCCCCAAGGCTTCGGCCAACAAGCGACCTGTTTTTTGGCACTCACAATGATAGGGGTCACCGTCGGTGAAATACTCATGTGGGATACCATGAAACGACAGTAGTAGCTTTTCGCTTTGGCCTTGGTTTTTCCAGTGCGCTTGCACGCTGCTGGCAAGAGCGGCAATGTAAGCAGGGTGATCGTGATAATGATTCACAAAGCGTAGCTCAGGTAACCAATTGCTTGTTTGTAAGCAGCGTGCTACTTCATCAAAAGTGGATGCGATGGTGGTGGCCGAATACTGCGGGTACAAGGGCAGTACCAGAATACGCTGTGCCCCTTGCCCGCGCAGCGCTGCCAGCCCGTTGTCAATGGAAGGCGAGCCATAACGCATCGCCATCTGCACCTGCACATGGCCCTCATCATCATCAAAGGCCTGCTGTAATGCGTCGGCTTGCTGCTGGGTGATGTGCAATAAAGGCGAGCCGTCATCTGTCCACACTTTGGCATACGCCGCCGCTGAGCGTTTAGGCCGTGTGTTCAAAATGATCAAATTTAAAATGGGCCACCACAACCATTTTGAAGTTTTGATTACGCGTGTATCTGATAAAAACTGCTTTAAATAACGCCGAACGGCTGTTTTCGTTGGTGCATCAGGTGTGCCCAGATTGGTCACCAGTATGCCTAGTGTTTCAGCTTGACTATGGTCAAAAGAGGGGGTGGCGTTGGTAGTTGATTTAGACAAGGTGTTTCTCAAGTTAAAAAATAAAAACTGTGGGCTATTTGGCTAAGCGGTAAATGTAAATAGTAGAGAGGGCAACATCAGGTGCTTACAGCACCAAGCTTTGCCAGTGGTTTTTCATTAATCGGTAAGTGCAATAAAGCAGCTAAAATACCCAGCACAATGCCTGCCCACCACATTAAGTCATAATTGCCGTGGTGGTCGTATAACCAGCCACCTAGCCAAATGCCTGAAAAGCTGCCCAGTTGATGACTTAAGAACACGATGCCAAATAAAGTTGCCATGTAACGCACGCCAAACACTTGCGCCACAATGCCCGTGGTTAACGGCACGGTGGATAACCACAACAAGCCCATCACGGAGGCAAACACATACATTGTCAGCGCTGTTTTGGGCATTATAATCAACACAAAAATAGCAATCGCACGTGCAAAATAGATGGTGGCTAAACCCATTTTTTTGCTATACCGCTGCCCTGCTGCACCCGATAGCAGTGAGCCCGCCAAGTTGAATAAGCCAATCAGCGATAAACAAATCGCCCCTACCTGAGGGCCTAATCCTAAGTCTTTTACATACGCTGGCATGTGTACTGTGATAAAAGCTACGTGGAAGCCGCACACAAAAAAGCCGACCGTTAGCAGCATATAGCCGCGATGTTGCAGCGCTTCATACACCGCTTGCGCAAGGCTTTGCTGCACATCATTGCTAGCCATATCATCGCTGCGAATATTGGGTAAAATAAAGGCCAACGGAATAATGGTTAAGGTTAGGCTCGCCAAAATAATCAGTGCTGAGTGCCAACCAAACTGGCTGATCAAACCTTGGGTGATCGGCGAGAATAACACTTGCCCTAGTGAACCAGCGGCCGTGCCCAGCCCTAGCACCATCGAGCGCTTTTGCGGGCCGACCACTTTCACCATCGTCGCCAGCATCAAGGTGAAGGCGGTAAACGCTACCCCGGTGCCCGCCAGCAAGCCACCTGTAATGTGCAATACACCACTACTTTGTGCATTGCCCATGCCCCATAGGCCGAAAAAATAAGCCAGCGCGCCAAACATTAGCACCCAGCGCGGGCCGTACTTGTCTACTAAAATGCCTGCAATCGGTAGGCCAATACCCCATAGCAAATTTTGGATCGCCATGGCAATGGAGTACGTCTCGCGGCTCCAGTTATTGGCTTGCGTCATCGGCTCCAAAAACAAACCGAGCACCGAACGAATGCCAAAGCCAACAAGAGCAATGCTGCACCCAGCAATAATGACAAAAGTAGCGCTATGCCACCAGGCTTTACTTGCTTGGTTCATTGTGGTTGGTTTATTTGAATGGCTATATCGAAAATTTATGCCTTAAGGATACGACATTTATTTAAAAAGCCGCTAGCCTTTTTTTAAGCTGCTGGCTAAGCTTGAGTATATCTAC
>CALIFM010000128.1 GCA_938021685.1 uncultured Gammaproteobacteria bacterium
CAACGGCACTGTAAAACCGATACCCGCTTCAAATGGGTCAGTCTGGTCACAAAATTCATAGCCTGCAAAAATTAACCCCGCCTCAATGCGCAGCATGTCCAGCGCTTCCAAGCCAAGAGGGGTGATTTCAAACACCTTACCTGCTTGCCATATCTGGTCCCACACTTCAGCTCCGTGCTTAGGGTGACAAAACACTTCATAACCCAGCTCACCGGTATAGCCTGTACGCGAAATAATGATCGGAATGCCTTGCTCCCCACCAATGCGTGCAATACTAAAACGAAACCATTTAAGCTCTTCAACGCTATCTTGGTCAGCACGCGTCCACACCACTTGCTTCAGCACACCAAGGCTTTTCGGCCCTTGTATTTGTAAGTTACACAACTCAAACGTAGAGTTTTTCACCCATGCGCGCAATCCCAGCTCAGTCGCTTGGGTACGCAGCCATTCGCCTGAACTGTCGCAGCCCCCCACCCAGCGAAAATTATCTTTACCTAAACGAAACACCGTGCCGTCATCGATCATGCCGCCGTTTGGATAGCACATAGCGGTATACACCACCTGTCCCGCGCTCAATTTACGCATGTCGCGGGTTACACAGGTTTGCATCAGCAGCTCGGCATCTGGCCCCACCACTTCGTATTTACGCAAAGGTGATAGGTCTGTCACCACCACTCCTTTGCGACAAGCCCAATATTCATCAACTGCGCCGTGACCACTAAAGGCGTTCGCTAACCAATAACCGTTGTATTCGGTGAAATTTCTTGTCAGCGCTGAAGTACGCGCGTGGAAACCAGTTTCTTGGGTCATAACAGGGTCTGAGTCAGTAGATTTTCGGTATGCGATCGCATGTTTGAATAAATTAGTTTTGCTATACGTGCGTAGATGAATGTCAGTTGGCACCCAACCGTTGGCTGGGTCAATATCACAAGGGCAAGCCGAAGACACACACACAAGGTCTTTCAGCGCCCGCATCAACACATAATCACCAGGACGTGACCACGGGTCATCAAAATGCAATTGGAAGCTATCATCAAAGAACGTGTTGAAAAACAAATTCATTGCCATCCAGCCTTTGCGTGGTGCGATAGGGTAAGGGCTTAAGGCACGATTGAAATTGTCCGAGCAATTAACGTGCCCTGGATAACCCGCGTCATCATAATACTTTGATGTGCAAGCCACACCAAAACTATCATGGCGACCACAAGTGTCTTGCACCACTTCTACAATCGGTTCCAATTCAACGTCATAAAACTTAGACTGCAAGCCTGGACCTGGGTACATATTGCCCATCATTGATCGAGTGGCAGTGGCATCTAAGCAACGTTCTAGGCCTTGGTCCAGCTTCGCCGCATCAAAGCACTGGAAATCCGAGCACTGGCGGCCAGCTACATCTAGCACCTGCATATAATCACCAGCCTTTACCTCATACGCTACCGCGGTACGCGCATGCACCCGCACTTCGGCGGTCGGATCAGCCAGCGGATCTGGCAAGGCATACTCGACTGGCGTTTGCATATTGGCGCGAGTAACGTGAACGACCAGCTCAGTGGCAGGCAGAGCCTCTTTACTCGGTGCCATCGAATCAAGCGTCATTGGCTTACCGGGGGCGCAAATCAAACCCAGCACATCAGCTTCAGCGATGAACTGCACCTTGGATCCAGCCTGCGTTTCACCTGTCAGTAAGTGTGCTACTTTGGCAACGCTAAGTTCAATACCAAAGCGCACAAGCTTTGCCTGCAAACGTGTTGCTCCACTCCCACCACTCTCACTCGCATTCTTCAGAGTTTGGGCAATCAGCTTGCCATCAATCTTACCTTGCAAACCAAGTTGTGCAGTCTTGTCTGCCCCTTCATTATCAAAGGCTGCAACATACGCCGACTGCAGCCCTTGAGGGTCAATAATTTCAATCTGGTCTCCTGTATAAATCGGCAAGGCTATCGCGCCGCCGCCATCGACACAAAAGCGCTCCTTACCTATGCCTAAGCCGGATAAGCCTGGCTCGAAAATCTGATTTGCTTGCTTTAGGCCAACCGCTGCTGACATTGAGCCCCCCTAATATTCATTTTATACCTAATCACTTACGTCAACCCTAGTTTGCTTTTGCGTTCTCGAGTCCACGCCGTGATGATGCGGTCTGCAATGATGCCCAAGAAGGCAATGCAAAACCCTGCTACCAAAGCCTTGCCAGTGTGATTACCAGATTTAGCACGATTAATTTCATTGCCTAAATCTTGCGTGCCGATCAATGCGGTGATCGCCACCATAAACAAAGCCATAAAAATCACTTGATTGATACCCAGCATAATCTCAGGCAAAGCAATTGGCAACTCTACTTTAATTAACCGCTGCCAGGGCGATGCGCCCAGCTGCACAGCCGCTTCACGCGTGCCCTCGGGCACATTACGCAAGCCTAAATTGGTGTAACGAATCATCGGCACCAAGGCAAAGGCTAACACAGCGATAATGGCCGAAATATCACTGACCTTAAACAACATAATCACTGGAATCAGGTAAATAAACGACGGAAAGGTTTGAAAAAAATCACACATCAAAATCACCACGCGCGAAGCGCGCTCACTTTTAGAGGCCAGTAAACCAATCGGAAAACCTAGAATGATGCACACCAGCGAAGCTGTTCCAATCATATATACCGTAATCATGGTTTGCTTCCATAACCCCACTGTTAACGGGAATAGAATTAATAAGGTAACGATCAAAGCAAGTTTCCAGCCACCCATACGATAGCCTAATAATGCAATCAATCCCACGAAAGTGGGCCACGGGATAGCCAAGAAAAATGTCTTGATCGGAATCAAAACATCAATTAACACAAAATTACGAAAGCCTTGCACTGATTCATATAAGTTGGCGTTAACCCAATCAATCCCGGCGTTCCACATCGGTGCGGTGGTGACAGTCATTTCATCGGGCAGCACTCGAAGCGCAGGAAACATAAACGACAACAAGATCGAAACTATCGTGAACATACCGGCGATAACCAAATAAGGGTGTCGTTTCACCCAAGATAAGGACTTATCAATGTATTCGGGCGGGCGGGCAGCATAGGCTGCGCTAATCCGGTCCAGCGCCACAGCAATCACCACAATCGCCAAGCCCTGCTCCAGCGCCTCACCTAAATTGAGTTTTTGCAATGAGTTAAGCAACTTGCTACCCAAGCCTGACGCGCCAATGGTAGAGGCCAGCACCACCATCGCTAAGGTTTGCATGATGCCTTGATTCAGGCCCACCACAATAGTTTTGCGCGCAGTGGGCACCAAAACTTGCCACAGCATCTGCCGGTCGCTTGCACCCATCATTTTGCCTGCTTCAACTACGTTGTCTGGCACTGTTTTCAAACCTAAAGCCACGCAGCGCGCCACTGGCGGAATTGCAAATACTGCAGTGGCAATCATCGCTGGCACATCACCAATGCCGTACATCACCACAATCGGCACCATATAGGCAAACGGCGGCATCGACTGCATTAAATCAAACATCGGTGTGAACACCGCTTCAGCACGCTGACTTTTGGATATCCAAATACCCAAAAACAAGCCGATAATAAATACAAACGGCACGGTAATAATCACCAATGAAAAGGTATCCATTGACGGCTGCCAAACACTAAATAAAGCAAGGTATAAAAAAGCACCGCCGACAATCAAGGAAACTCGCCAGCCAGCCACCCAATGACCTAATATAAAGGCTAAACCGACAAAGGTGATCCATGGCATCGGGGCGCCATCTTGAAAGCCCTTAAAAAATAGATTTTCGGCAAAACTTAGTGGATATTCCATAACTGAGACAAAGCCACGAGTAACGTCTGTGGGCACAAACTCATAGGCCTTGCCTTCAAAAAACTTAGTTTCATAGACCAGCTTTTCAAAGAAATCAGCGATCCAGTTCTTCAATGGAATAGTCCACTTACGCGGATACTTAGCAACCCAAGCAAATTGCCCTTTTGCCAGCATACCGGCAATGATGATAAACGCAGCAACGCCAAGATGCAGCAGCGCACGCTGCCGATAATCTTGCTGTTCTTGGGTGCGCTCTAATTTCGTCATCTTTCGTTAGAACAACACTTTAACCAGCTGCTCTTTATTAATTGACCCAACCAGCTCGCCACTGGCATCAACCACGCCATGGGCTTTGCTCGATAGCATCACTTGTTGTGCAATGTCTTCCAACATTGCATCAGCATTCACGCTAGCTGAAGGCTTCGTCTTTAGCCTTGCTCCCATTACACTGCGCACCGAAATCAACTTAGCGCGCGGTGCATTAGTGACAAATTTTTCAACATATTCATCGGCAGGGCTCATCACTAATTCTTCAGCTGTACCAATTTGCACTAAAGCGCCGTCTTTCATGATCGCTATACGGTCGCCTAAGCGTACTGCCTCGTCAAAATCGTGAGTGACAAATACAATCGATTTATGCAGCATTTGCTGCAAACGCAAAAACTCATCCTGCATCTCTTTGCGAATCAGCGGGTCCAGCGCCGAAAACGGCTCATCTAAAAACCACACATCGGGCTCCACGGCCAAGCTTCGCGCAATGCCTACTCGTTGCTGCTGACCACCTGACAACTCACGGGGGAAATAACTTTCGCGTCCAGTTAAGCCCACCACATCCACCAACTCACGCGCCTTCTTAATGCGAGTTTCTTGATCGATGCCTTGAATCTCTAGCGGAAAAGCGATGTTTTCCAGCACTGTACGCTGCGGCAGCAAACCAAAGTGTTGAAATACCATGCCCATTTTATGGCGACGCACTTCCATCAACTCCTTTTTCGGCATTTTAGTTAAATCAACGTCGTCAAAAATAATCTCGCCCGCCGTGGGGTTTAACAGCTGCGTAATGCAACGCAACATAGTGGACTTTCCTGAGCCACTCAGGCCCATAATCATCAAGATTTCACGTTCGTACACATCGAAGCTTACGTCGCGCACAGCTCCAATCAAGCCTGCTTCATTGATCTGCGCAAAGCTCGGTTCATAATCATGCTTTTGCAAAAATCGCTTTGGGTTTTTACCAAACAACTGCCAAACGTGCTTACAAGAAATTTTGATATTAGGCTGCATAGAGCTCATAGATTAACAAACGTATTGTAGTGAACTAAATTTTATTATAACGGGTGCTTAACCTCTTAATGTTCAAAAAAAACGCCGCAGTGTAATCACTGCAGCGCTTTATTTTAAAGCTTGAAATTAATCGAAATTAAATTTATCGAAAAACAAGCTTATTACAGTAAGACCTAGCCTGCACAAGCCGGCATCCAGCCATTTACCACATCAGCATTCTTCTCAATGAATGCTTTCGCGGCTGCATCGTGGTCCATACCGTCAACGTCAACCATGGCTGCTGCTGAGTCAATCATTGGACCAGTGAAATCAATGTTTGTCATTAATTCATTGGCGCAAGGAAATTTATCAGCAAAACCGCCCCACAAGCCTTTCTTCAAGTAACCGCCTACCGCAGCGCCACAGTCATTAGCCATATCAGGATTAACGCCCCAACTTGGATCGGTTACGCACTTGTTTTCTTTGTCACGCAACGGAAACTCCACAAATTTACCAGGGTAAGCTGCGCCCACCCAATTAGGTGCCCAGTTAAATAGCATAATTGGCTCATTACGCGAAGCAGCCGATTTAAGCTCACCGAACAAAGCATCAGCGGAGCCAGCATTCACAATGGTTACATTTAAGCCCAAAGCTTCAACACGCTCAACGTCTTCAGGATGCCATTCTGCTGGGCCAGCTAAATAACGCGCATTAGGCGCTGTTTCTGGTGTAGATAAAGCCTCGGCGCAGTCATTAATGGCTTTATAATCAGGCAAACCAGGGCAAACTTCTTCTACATAGTTTGGATACCACCATTCTTCACGTGTAGTTGCAGTGTGGCTACCGCCGTCCACCATACGACCAGCGTCTACTTCCTTCATGAAGCTAGCATTCATAGAGCCTTCCCACACTTCCATCTGGATGTGGGCATCGCCCGTGCCCATCGCTGCAAACTGGCTTTGGGTGTCTAGGGTGACCATCTCAGTGTTATAGCCAGCTTTTTCCAATAATTGCTGTGCTACGCGTGCTAATACTTTTTGGCTAGACCAGTTATTATCAATAACGATTACTGGATCAGTTGACTCAGGCGTGCCAGCCATCGCTACTGACATAATGCCGGCCGATGCCACTGCAGCAAAGGTACTTATAATTTTACGTTTCATTTCTCCTCCTCTTGAATATAAACACATGAATTTATGCATAGTTTTTTTCAGCTAATGAAATCAGCTTACTTAATTACAACTGTACAGCAGCCAGCGATGTCTCACAACTGAACAGCACAATGTAGTTTCGCCCAAAAGTAGACCAAAGTAGACAAAGTTGAACCAATATCGGCCAATCTCTTTAATTCCGGGCTAGATAGAGTAAATTGCTCTGAGGTTAAACCATTAGCTGCTCCAGCAACTTTAAGCCTGCATCGCTTGCGTAAGAATAGGCGTAACTGCACAGTGCAGTAAATCCGCCATTTTCTGCTGCTGATCAGGGCGCTCGACTAAATCTTGACGAAGTTCAAACAGCAGATGTGGATAGCCTTGTTTTACCGCATGATGATCAGTGGTGTACCCACGTGGACTGCAAGCATGGTACGGTTCATTATCGCCAATATTAAAGTCAGTTTGGGCGCGCAGATTAGCCATCAGCTGCGCAGCATACGGATCTGGGTCAAGCGCCGATAGCACACCAATTTCCCACGGTCGCTTTTTACCTTGCATCTCAGGAGTAAAGCTATGCACCGAAATAATAAACGGCGTAGTGCCTGTTTGCGAAATTTGCACCAGCGATTCAGTGATACGTTGATGATAAGGCGTAAAGTAGTCACGCACTCGCTGTCGCTTTTGTTCGTCGCTTAAATGTTGATTAGCTGGTATCTGCACTCCATCACTGCACAGCGGCATTGCAGCAGAGTCATCCGCATAACGATTGGCATCAATGAGTAAGCGTGAAAAACCTGACAGCACTGCAGGCGCTTGCAACAAATCACTCAGTGCAACGGTGACGCCTGCCGCCCCGATGTCATAAGCGATATGCTTTTCAAATTCAGCCGCTGGCAGGCCTAACTGTTGGTATGCAGGCGCCACTGCACGGCTGGCATGATCACATACTAATAGCACAGAACTAGCACAACCTTCATTGTAAGAATAAAAGGCCTGGCACTGCTCTAAGTTCAGCATAGTCAACCCCTCACTGGCCGCTGAAAGCTGCGCTGGATAAATTCTGCTAGACGGCTGACGAGCTCACCAGGCTGGCGGCTGAGATAGTGCAAATGTACGTCCACGTCGTTTAGCTGCGGTAACTTACGCGTGTCTTTGATAATTTTCAGCTCTTGTGGCACCGTACTTTTAGCTACCGCGGTTACACCCAAACCGGCCATCACCGCTGCGCGTATACCGCCATAGCTGGACCCTGTATACACAATGCGCCATGCCATTTTATCGGCCTTAAGCTGCCCCAACATCCGCTTGCGATAAACACAGCCTTCTGGCGCCACCACTAGAGACACCACACCAGCTTTATACGCCTCAGCCTCTCTACTTTGCACCCACACGAGCTCTTCAGACCATACTGGCGCATGCGAGTAGGAGCTCTCTGTACTCAGTGCCAGCACAATATCGAGGTTCTCCGTACGTTGTTGTTCCAGTAGCTCACTAGAAAGCTGGCTTAACACTTCTAGCTTTACATCAGGGTAACGCTTCGAAAAGCCACCCAAGATCTGTGGTAAATATGACATGGCAAATTCGTTGGGGATACCGAGGCGCACGGTACCGCTTAATTGCGATTCTTCTAAGCGGTGATCCAGATCGTCGTTTAAGGCCAATATCTTACGGGCATAGTCCGCCACTAACTCGCCCGCTTCGGTCAGCTGCACATCACGGCTGGTGCGGCGGATCAGCTCATTACCTGCTAGCGATTCCAACCGTTTAATTTGCAAGCTCAGCGCAGGCTGAGAGCGCCCTACGGCCACGCCCGCTTGGCTAAAACCGCCGTTATCTATGACTGCTACAAAGCTACGCAGTAATTCTGTTGGAAAATTCTTCACCTTGGTATTATTTTGATATAACCGACAAGAATAGATAATTCTATATTATTTGTTTATTAAATAATATGATTTCAACTAATCATTTCTATAAAAATATCCTATGTCTTAAAATGCTTAGAAATAAATAACAAGACTAAGCCATGAGCGACGCACTACTCTCCACCGCCTTAACCGAATTACATATTGAGAACGAAGCCAAAATGGTGCCGTTTGCGGGCTATAACATGCCCGTGCAATACCCCGATGGCGTGCTTAAAGAGCATTTGCACACCCGCGAAAATGCTGGTTTGTTCGATGTCTCACATATGGGCCAAGCATGGGTAACGGGTGAAGATGCAGGCAGTGAGCTGGAAAAACTTATCCCCATCGATATTGTCGGCTTGGCTGATGGTGAACAGCGCTACGGCTTTTTTACCAATAAAAACGGCGGGATTGAGGACGACTTGATGGTTTCACGCTGGGGCAATGATTTTTTCTTGGTCGTCAACGCTGCCTGTAAAGACCAAGATTTTGCTTACTTACGGCAACAGCTAGGCGGTGACAGCAAATTGAATATCATTGAAGATCGCGCCCTATTGGCTCTGCAAGGCCCTAAAGCCCATCTTGTGATGCAAGACTTAGGGCACAGCCTGAAAGATATGGCTTTTATGAATTGCCGCGAACTTAACTTGGCCGGCGCACAGTGCTACGTCAGCCGCAGCGGCTATAGCGGTGAAGATGGTTTTGAAATATCAATTGCCAACAGCGAAGCATTAGAACTAGCTCGCCACTTACAAGCCCACAAGCACTGCAAGTGGATTGGCCTTGGCGCACGTGATAGCTTGCGCCTTGAAGGCGGCATGTGCTTATACGGCCATGATATAGACCAAAATACCAGCCCTGTGGAGGCCGCCATTACTTGGGCCATCTCGCCCGTGCGGCGCAGCGGCGGTGCACGCGAAGGCGGCTTTGTCGGTGCAGATGTGATCTTGCCGCAGATTCCTAACAAGGTCAGTCGCAAGCGTGTGGGCATCAAGCCCACTGGCCGCGCGCCCATTCGGGAAGGCACAGTGCTGGCTGATGCCGACGGCAACGCCATTGGCCATATCACCAGCGGCGGCTTTAGCCCAAGCCTAGGTCACCCGATTGCAATGGGCTATGTAAGCAAATCACACAGCAAACTGGGCAGCACAGTGTACGCCCAGGTACGCGGCAAACTTAACGAAGCCAAGGTGAGCAAAACGGACTTTGTACAGAATAATTTTTATCGTCTATAAGTCTAAGGCGATACCAACAAATCAATTCAAATAATCAATAAACTAATAGAGAGGACATCAAACATGAGTAACAAATTTACTGAAGACCACGAATGGGGCCAGCAAGATGGCGACACCTTAACCGTAGGCATCACTAACTTTGCCCAAGAGCAGCTGGGCGACATAGTGTACGTGGAACTACCTGATGTAGGCCGTGAAGTAGAGCAAGGTGAAGAATGCGCTGTGGTTGAGTCAGTTAAGGCTGCAGGCGACGTCAAATCGCCTGCTTCAGGCGAAGTGATTGAAGTAAATGTTGCTTTGGAAGACGAACCAGAGCTAGTAAATGCGGCACCCGAAGACGGTGGCTGGTTTTACAAAATCAAGCTTAGCAACAATGACGAGCTTGCTAGTCTGATGGATAAAGATGCCTATGCCGCTTTTGTAGAGTCCGTTAGCTAAGAAGGCTAGATAGCCACTCTTCAGTCAACACGACGGGCCTTGTTTTCGTTAGGATTAATGCCCATCGCCTTTCACCCACAGCAACCGAATAAATAGCGCCATGCCACAACCATTTTCCGCCCGCCATCTTGGCCCTAACAGCGATGACCGCAAAGCGATGCTCGAAGCCCTAGGCCTTGAGTCCATTGAGCAGCTGATTGACCAAACTATTCCAACTTCACTGCCACGCTGCGGTGACCCACGCGTGGGTGAACCCTTGAGTGAAGACGATGCTTTGCGCAAACTGGCGCGGCTGGCCAACGAGAACGAACGCCACGTATCAATGATTGGTTGTGGCTATCACGGCACGCGCTTGCCATCGGTGATTCGCCGTAACGTGTTGGAAAACCCAGACTGGTATACCGCCTATACTCCCTACCAACCTGAAATTAGCCAAGGCCGTTTGGAAGCCTTGATGATTTACCAGCAAATGGTGATGGACCTGACTGGCATGGAAATTGCCAACGCTTCGATGCTGGACGAAGCGACTGCTGCAGCTGAGGCAATGACTATGTCCAAGCGCTTGTCAAAGAGCAAAAGCATGGCCTACTTCGTTGATCAAGACACTCATCCGCAAACTTTAGCGGTTATTCATACCCGCGCTGAACCAATGGGCATCGAGGTACTCGTGGGCGATCCTAAAAGTGAATTAGATGGGCAAGATGTATTCGGCGCACTGTTTCATTATCCTGGCTCTACCGGCGCAATCCATGATTTCACTGATGAAATCAAAGCTGTGCAGGCAGGCAAAGGCCTAGTCACTATTGCCGCCGATATTATGGCCTTAGCGCTGCTTAAATCCCCGGCAGAAATGGGCGCCGACATCGCCGTGGGCACCACCCAACGCTTTGGTGTGCCGATGGGCTACGGTGGGCCGCACGCGGCTTACTTCGCCACGCTTGATACGCACAAGCGCTCAGTGCCCGGCCGCATCATCGGTTTATCCATCGATGCACAAGGCGACCCCGCCTACCGCATGGCTCTGCAAACCCGCGAACAACATATCCGCCGTGAGAAAGCAACCAGCAACATTTGTACTGCACAGGCACTATTAGCAATCATCGCCGCCTTGTACTGCGTCTATCACGGTGCCGACGGCGTCAAACGTATTGCAGCACGCATCAATCACAACACCCGCATGCTGGCTGACAAGCTCAAGCAAATCAATGTGGACGTGGTCAACGAGCATTATTTCGATACCTTGCTGATTTCCGCCCCAGGCCAAGCGCGACGCGCGGTGGCCGCCGCCCTTCAAAACGGGCTAAACATTCGCTTAATTGACGACAACACCATCAGTGTAACCTTAGACGAAACACACAAGGAAAAGCACATCAACATGCTGGTGGATGCCTTTGCTTCGCCGTTTAGAAAGTCAACTGACATCGTAGACAACCAAACACCCGCACAAAGCATTCCAAAAGGTTTGCAACGTAGCAGCGAGTATTTCACCCATCAAGTGTTCAACGAATACCGCAACGAAACGGCGATGATGCGTTTTTTACGCGGCCTTTCGCAAAAAGACATCACCCTAGCACGCGCAATGATCCCGCTGGGGTCGTGCACCATGAAGCTGAACTCTGCCACTGAGATGGACTCCGTCTCAAATCCGCGCTTTGCCAAGCTGCACCCTTTCGTGCCAGTGGATCAGGCACAGGGCTACCAAACCATCATACGCGAGCTGAGTGAAGACTTATGCGAAATCACTGGCTACGATGCGTTGTCGATGCAGCCTAATGCTGGTTCCCAAGGCGAATATGCCGGCTTGCTCTGCATCCGCAAGTACCACATCTCACGCGGCGATTCACACCGCACCATCTGCCTTATTCCCTCATCCGCGCACGGCACCAACCCTGCCAGCGCCGTTATGGCGGGCATGAAGGTAGTGATCATCAAGTGCGACGAAGAAGGCAATGTGGATATGGACGACCTCAATGCCAAAGCAGAGAAACACAGCAATGAGCTGGCGGCGGTAATGATCACCTACCCTTCCACATTCGGTGTGTTTGAAGCTACAGTTCAAGAGTTATGCCAAATTACTCATAACCATGGCGGACAAGTATACTTGGACGGTGCCAATCTCAATGCGATGATTGGCTTAATTCGCCCCGGCGACTTAGGCGCAGACGTGTCGCACTTAAATCTACACAAAACTTTTGCTATTCCACACGGCGGTGGCGGCCCGGGCATGGGACCGATTGGTGTGAAAAAGCACCTTGCACCTTTCTTGCCCGACCACGTGGTAGTAGAAGGCGTGAATCCGCATGAAAATGCCATGCCCATCGGCGCAGTATCGGCTGCACCATGGGGTTCGCCCCTCATTTTGACCATCTCCTGGGCTTACATCAAAATGCTCGGTAGCCAAGGCCTCACTAAGGCCACTCGCACCGCGATATTGAGCTCTAACTACATCGCCAATGCGCTCAAAGAGGCGTACCCCGTACGCTATACGGGCGAAAACGGCCGGGTGGCGCACGAGTGCATCATCGATTGCTCGGAGTTCAAGCAATCAGCGGACGTGAGCGTCGAAGACATTGCCAAGCGCCTGATGGACTATGGCTTTCACTCGCCCACAATGTCGTGGCCGGTCCACGATTCTTTGATGATCGAACCAACCGAGAGTGAACCGAAATCAGAGATCGATCGCTTCATTCGCGCGATGCTGTCTATTCGTGAGGAAATTGCGCTAATCGAATCAGGCGCGATGGATAAAGAGCATAATCCGCTAAAAAACGCGCCGCACAGCAGCCAGCTGATCGATATGGACGAGTGGGCTTATCCCTACACCCGCCAAACAGCGTTCTTCCCAGTTGCTGGGCTCAAGCAAAATAAGTATTGGCCGCCAGTGGGTCGAATCGATAATATCTATGGTGATAAAAACCTTAATTGTTCATGTCCACCTATGGAAGATTACATGGACGAAGGCGAACATCAATAAACCATTATCAAGCAGCCCTTACGATACGCCAGCCCATGACTTCATCTACCAACATTCCGCCTAGTAAAATCACGCAGGGTGAAAAACTGCGCGGCGAAGCTAAAACTGCACGCATTCCCGTTAAGATTGCGCCACAACCCAAAGAACAGGTGCTGCGCAAGCCTAATTGGATTCGTGCCAGTTTCCCCGGCACACCGGAAGTGATCGCGCTGAAAAAAATCCTACGCGAAAACAAGTTGCATACGGTGTGCGAAGAGGCCGCCTGCCCTAACTTAGGCGAATGCTTTGGCAAAGGCACTGCCACCTTTTTGGTGATGGGCGATATCTGCACGCGGCGCTGCCCATTTTGTGACGTGGCGCACGGCCGCCCTAACCCGCTGGACGAAAGCGAGCCACAGCACTTGGCCGATACTATTCAAAAAATGGGCCTGCGCTATGTCGTCATCACCTCGGTTAACCGCGACGACTTACGCGACGGCGGCGCGGGGCACATCATGCAATGCGTTAAGGCCACCCGCGCGGCCAACCCAAACACTCAGATTGAAATTCTCACCCCTGATTTTCGCGGCCGCACCCGCAAAGCCGCCATCGAAATTTTGGCGCAAAACCCACCAGATGTATTCAACCATAACCTCGAAACCGTGCCGCGCTTATACAAACAAGCGCGCCCGGGGGCGGACTACGTAGTATCACTGGAACTGCTGCGTGACGTAAAAGCCCATATGCCAGGCGTACCCACCAAATCGGGCATTATGCTCGGCCTTGGTGAGACTACCGAAGAAGTGGTGCAGACCCTTAAAGACATGCGCGAGTACGACATCGACATGCTCACATTGGGGCAATACCTGCAACCCAGCCGCCATCACTTGGCGGTGGAGAAATACTACACCCCTGAAGAATTTGAGCAATTAAAAACCATCGCCGAAGACTTAGGCTTTGAAAACGTCGCCTCCGGCGCAATGGTGCGCTCGTCGTACCATGCGGATGAGCAGGCGGAGAAGGCGCTGGCTAATTAGCCAGCCAAGGTAATACCACCAATTCACACAAAAACATATACTGAAATTATGCGAAAAACCTATAGAGACCCCTTCCAACTTAAAACCGAAATAAACGAAGATCAGACTTACAAAATTGACATTAGCGGTAAAAAAATCGAGCTTTCATCAATTGATTTTGAACCAAAAAGAGATGAGTTAAGTGTTAGACCGGACTCTCAAAATGGCAAAATCAGGCTAGAGATTTGTTTCAATTATAAACTCTTATCAAACTCAAGC
>CALIFM010000129.1 GCA_938021685.1 uncultured Gammaproteobacteria bacterium
TGATGCGCTTAAGGTGGAGTTAGATCGGGAGAGTTGGTTTGAGCTGTATGAGGCAGCGCTTGGGGGTGAGGTTGCGTAAATTTCAAAATTCCAATAGCTTAATCAGCCTCACCGCCTTTTCATAGAGCATGTAGCCGATAACCTGTTTATCGGCTAGGCATTGGCCGTCGCTGTAGCTAGCGATAAAACAGCAACTACAACAAAGGCTAAGATGCGTTTAAGCTGTGCGAATGCCGTAATCTTGCCTCATTTCTGGTTGAATACAACCTGCTCTTTTTGTTTGGAAGTGTCAGATTAGGGTCACCTTATAATTGCAAATACCTCCAATCGGCGATAAGGTATTTTATCGTCCATTCTAACTAACAACAAAGGTAGAAGCCCATGTCTTCAAGTTTAAAAGCATCTCCGTGGTTAGTGCTGTTATTTGCCGTATCTCTGTTCATACCCGTTTCTGCAACGGCGCAGGATAGCCGGGGTTCTGCGAAAGAAGCAGCAGACAAAGGCAAGCCTAAAATCATGGAGCTTTGGAAACAAGGCGACAAAGGTCAGCGGATGCGCATACGCGGGCGTGTTACCAGCAGCGATGGCTCCCCTATTCCCAATGTGGAAATTCGGTTTCGGCACGCCGATGCAGATGGGATTGATAACAGTTATCACCAGGGCACGCTTATAACTAATAATCGTGGTGTGTATCAGTTCGGCTCGGTTATTCCAGGCAATAGTCATCGCCTTAGCCATGTGCATGTCTACATATCTCACCCTGGGTTCCAGTACCTCGAAACCGAGTTTTATTTTAAGGAGGACCCCAAAGTAAACCCCGATAACCCTAACGCCATATTTCTCGAAGAGGGTACGATTGATGATGTCAAGATGAAGTACGGGCGCTGGGATGTTACGTTAACCCCAAGTTAAAAAACCACTAGTTTCAATAGCGCTCTTTAGCTGTAGCGCTCGCTCACTCAAGGGAGCATTTTTAAAACCAATACCTGTACCTGCTTCGATTCTCAGATGCTGAATTTATCAAACCCTAGCCTGCTTCCATTGTTCAGATGCAGCAATTGCGAAAAGTAGTGTTACCTATGCATTGTCGCCCACTTTATGCATTTTTGCTGCTGAGCCTGGTCATAATTTCGCTTAATCTAAACGCACAACAAGAAGATGTGACTATCGAGACAATCCAAACATACGAGTTCAACTTTACACGTGGTATCTACACCGATGACTTTGGTATAGGAGATGAGAACGGAGGCAGCTGGTCAATTGATTACCCAGAAGCAGATAAACATTTTGCATTTTTACTAACACGGCTAAGTAGCGTTAACTCATCCCCCGACGAAAACGCAGTTAAATTGACCGACCCCGAATTGTTCAATCAGCCGTTTATCTATGCGCTGGAAGTGGGAGCCATGCAACTTGAGGAGACAGATGCAAAGTCACTGCGAGATTATCTACTTGCAGGTGGCTTCCTGCTCATCGATGATTTCTGGGGCAGCTGGGCATGGGAAAATCTGGTTGCTCAAATGCAGCTTGTGTTTCCCGAACGTCCCATTAGCGGTATTCCCGCTTCACACCCAATATTTAATCTTGTTTTTGATATCGATGAAATTAAACAGATTCCCAACTATCAAAACGGCATTGCGTTTGAGCGCACCGGTATTACCCATGAGGACGACGGCGATCAGCCACAGGTGAGCGGTATATTTGATGATAAAGGCCGACTCATGGTATTGATTAACTGGAATACTGATTTAGGCGATGCCTGGGAATGGGCGGATCACCCGGATTACCCGTTTCAGTTTACAAACTATGCAGCTAAGTTGGGCGTTAATATTGTAGTTTATGCAATGACACATTAGCACCTGTGACAGGCAGGCTCATTTTGTCTCCCACAACTTAGCATATGTTGCGCCCCGCATATCCCGATCCAAATTAAACGCTGCATCGACATAGCATCTAGAATTTTCCCTCCAAAAAGTGCCTTTAATACCCGTAGAGACAAATGCAACTCTCTTGCATAAAACAGCAAGGCTCGTAGTATTGGAAGTGCTAACCGACTGAGCAACTTTACCAGAAGCTTTAATTTCTTAACCAAAGTAAACATAGAAACCTCATGCATCAGCAGGTATAGTTGGTACTGCTCCGGATGGATGCGTGCGCTTTTTCTAACACAATAGCTATGAGAGATTGCCAATGCCAATTCGCTATGATGCTGAATCACTTATCAACTGTGCCAAAACGCTATGTTTAAAGTCAGGCATGAGCGATCAATGTGCTCGCGATGTAGCAACCGTGCTAACAGAAGGCGATCTGCTTGGGCATGATACGCACGGTTTAATGTTACTCAAACCGTATCTCGATGCAGTCAAACGTGGCGACATGCTTAAATCTGGCCAATACACAGAACTTTCAGCAAGACCTGCAGTTGCCAATTGGAATGGTCACTATTTACCAGGACCACATTTAACTTTGCGCGCAATCGAATCTGCAACCTCAATGGCACGCCAATATGGAAGTGGTTGTATCGTCATCCGTCAAAGTTCGCATATTGGAGCACTTGCCGCCTATTTGGAAAAGCCAGCCAAACAAGGATTACTCGTGCAAATAGTGTGTAGCGACCCGGCCGTTGCAAATGTCGCTCCTTATGGCGGAACCGAACCGCTGTTTACGCCTAATCCGATGGCTTGGGGTATACCGACATCCGGCGACCCCATCTTGATCGACATCTCAGCGTCAACTACCACCGTTGGCATGAGCTCCCGCTTACATCAAGCCGGGGAGGCTGGAGACCATAATTGGTGGTTGGATGCTGATGGTAAACCCTGTAAAAATCCATCTGTGATTTTTCAAAAACCGCCAGGCAGTTTATTGCCATTAGGTGGTCTGGATGCAGGCCACAAGGGTTTTGGGCTTGCATTATTTGTCGAATCACTGACATCCGGGCTTGCAGGCTTCGGTCGTGCTGATGGCGTCACTGTCTGGGGCGCTAACGTACTCGTTCAAGTTACGGATATCGAGGCATTCGGTGAGAAGCAGGATTTTTATAAGCAGATGGATCATCTTGTCGAAAAGAGTATAAGTAACAAGCCTGCAAACGCGGATAAACCAGTACGCTTACCAGGTCAACGAGGGCTTGCATTAAAAAGGGAACAACTGGAAAAAGGAGTCATGTTACATAAAGCTATAATGCCAGCCCTGGAAGAACTTTTGGAAGAGTATGGGGGCGCAAAACCAG
>CALIFM010000130.1 GCA_938021685.1 uncultured Gammaproteobacteria bacterium
CCCGCCAATATCGCCACAGCAATGGACGGCCACGCGTTAGCAGCGAGAGGGCGCGCAGCTGAAGCGTTACATTATTGCTTCACTAGCTCTTTTGTGGGCGGCGTGTTAGGTATTTTGGTTTTAATTTTCTTTACTCCGCCACTGGCTAAATTAGCGCTTAAATTTGGCCCATCTGAGCTGTTTTGGATCGCTATCTTAGGCATCACAGTGATTGGCACTATTGGCAGCAAATCGGTGGTTAAAGGCTTGTTGTCAGGCTTGTTTGGCATTGCTTTGTCAACCATTGGCGCCAACCCTATGCTGGGTGAAGATCGATTCGTATATTCAGAGCATATGGAAAGCGGTATTCATATTGTTGCCGCCTTGATTGGTCTGTTCGCTATTCCACAGGTTCTCAGCTTGCTAGAAACCGCGCGCAAAGAAAAATCAAACGCCTTATATGCATTAGGGGAGTCAAAACTAATGCGTTCGGTGAGTCATAACTTGAGTCGTGTCAAAGCACTGACAATTGGTTCGCTGATTGGTATTGTAGTGGGTGTGATTCCCGGCGCAGGTGGGCAGATCGCTGGCTTAGTGGCTTATGACCAAGCAAAGAAATTAAGTAAAAACCCGTCTAATTTTGGTAATGGTGAGCCTGACGGCGTGATCGCGGCTGAGTCGGCCAACAACGGTATGGTTGGTCCATCGCTGGTGCCGCTGCTGACATTAAGCATTCCAGGCAGCCCAACAGCTGCGGTCTTGCTGGGTGGCTTGCTCATCCATGGTTTGTTCCCTGGCCCTGATCTTTTTACTGTGCATGCCGAAACTACGTGGACGTTCATCAATTCCTTGATTGTCGCGCAGGTGTTTATGCTAATCATTGGCTTGTTACTCAGCCAGCATAGTGGTTGGATTATGAAAGTGCCCAGCCACTTTATGGCAGCTGCCATTTTTGTGTTGGCGGTGTTTGGTACTTATAGCATCCAAACCAGCTATTCAGATGTGTTGGTGATGACAATACTGGGTGTGCTAATGTTTTTTGGCAGTAAGTTTGGTTTTAGTGCTGCGCCGGTGGTGCTGGGCATCATTTTAGGACCGATTGCTGAAGATAGTTTTTTGCAGGGCTCATTAATTGCGCAAAGCCGCGATGGCTTGGTTCCTTATTTTATGGAAGGTAGCATCAATAAAGTATTGATCACTTTATGTGTGCTGTCAGTGGTGTATAGCGCCTATTCCGGCACAAAAGCACACAAACAGACGGGGGAGGTGGGGCAATGAACTGGTTCCGTGTAAAAAACAATTTGGCTGCATTTTATGCTGCTTTAATTGCCGCGATTTTACTGCTTGCTTCGTTTTATGGCACTGATGCTGAAGTCTACCTATTTCCGCGTATTGCAGCAGTGTGCATTGCCATCTTAGCTCTAGTGCTACTGTTTTCAGTGTTTACCAGTTCATCAAGCAATGAGCCTTCAGCTGCTGCGCCTGCAAAATTAGTGAATTGGTCGTCGCTGCTGCCTGGTTTAGCGGTAGGTGTGGCTTACATTCTATCGCTTGAAAAGCTAGGCTTTTACGCCAGCTCATTTTTGGCTTTTCTGGTCATTACTATGCTGTATGGTAAACGCGGTGCAATTGACCCTAAAGCAGTGCTATATAAATTATTAGTATCTGCGGTGTTCATGTCAGTGTTGTACTTGCTGTTTTGGAAACTACTGCATGTGCGCACGCCCACGGGTTTGCTGCTATGATGCTGAGATTCGATGGTGTATGTAAATTAATAGTTGAAAATAAATAAGACTTAAACCTAAAACTCTATTGGAGGAGTGAAAATGAAAATGTTAACTAAAAAAATCTCAAAATTAGGTGTTGCTGTTAGCGCTAGCTTATTAATGCTAGGCGCGGCTAATGTCAATGCTGGCGATTACCCTGATCGTCCAATCGGTGTGATGGTGGCCTATAACCCAGGCGGTGCCACTGACTTTCAGGCGCGAATTGCTACTTTGGCTTCAGCGAAGATGAAAGACGATGCATTTTTGTCGGTTGGGCAACCAATGTACGTGACTAATAAACCTGGCGCAGGCGGCCGTAAGGGCTGGAACTGGTTTGCGGATAAAGCGCCTAAGGACGGCTACATGATGGCTGCTTATAACGTACCGCACTTCATCGCGCAATCAATTGTGTTTGATACTAAATATAATGTAACGAATCTAGAGCCAGTCGGTAACTGGGGTGCAGACCCAGCTGTATTGATTGTCGGTAAGGACAGCGAATTTAATTCAGTGACTGACTTAGTTGATTTTGCTAAGGCTAACCCAGGTAAAGTAACGGTGAGCGGTGCAGGTAAGTTTGTAGGCCATCACATTGCGCACTTGCAGTTTGCTAAGGCAACCGGTGCAGAACTAACTTATGTGCCGGGTAAAGGTGGTGTAGGTGCCATGACCTTAGTAAAAGCGGGTGACACCATGGCGGGCTTTAATAATTTGTCAGATGCAGCACGTGCAGGCGATGACATTAAGATTTTGGCGGTAGCTGACCTAGAGCGCCACGAGTTCTTACCTGATGTGCCTACACTGATGGAATCAGGTGTTGATGTGGATAACTCAAGCGTTAATTTTCGCGGTTTGATGGTGCCAGGTGGCACGCCACAAGAGGTGATCGAACACTTAGCGGACACGGTGCCTACTATGTTTGGCGATAAAAAGACGCTAGGTAAGATGAAGCAAACTAATTCGCCAGTCAAAATCATGACGCGAGAAGAAGTACTGGAGATGTGGGCAGAGCGCGAAGTTGCGTTAACCGAGCTTTTAGCCGAACTTAAACAAGAATAATAAAGACCTCGATGAACCATTGCCGGCGTATCAAATGATCGTCGGCATTTTTTTGTCAGCCGTACAAACAATAATGTAGTGCATAACTTTGTATTCAGATGAATGATGATCCAACACTAGCGGCTCGAGCAGTAACCGACACCGTCATACGTGCCCGTGCTGCTCAAGCGCAGTATGCGATGTATTCGCAGCAACAAATTGATGAGGTCGTTACGGCTGTTGCATGGAGCATCATTAACCCTATTCAGAACGCCGAGCTAGCCCAGATGGCAGTGAACGACACCGGACTCGGGAATGTTGAAGATAAGATTAGCAAGAATCGCCGCAAAACGATGGGCTTGCTGCGCGACCTTAAAAGCGCTAAAACGGTAGGCGTCGTTGCTGAATATCCTCAACAAGGCTTGGTAGAAATTGCTCGCCCAGTGGGTGTGGTAGGGGCCATTGTGCCGTCTACTAACCCAGCGGCTACACCTGCTAATAAAACGCTTAACGCGCTTAAATGCGGCAATGCGATGATTTTAGCGCCGTCACCTAAAGGCGCAAACACTTGCGATCGATTGGTGGAGCTAATGCAAGCCGAGCTTAAGCGTGTTGGCGCACCCGTTGATTTAGTGCAGCGCCTGCCATCACCGATCAGTAAGGCAGGCACCTTGCAGTTGATGCAAGAGGTTGATTTAGTGGTGGCAACGGGGTCGCAGAATAATGTGCGAGCAGCCTACTCAAGTGGTACTCCCGCCATTGGGGTGGGGGCGGGGAATGTGGTATCGATTGTGGATGAAACCGCTGATCTTACAGCTGCTGCACAAAAAATCATTACATCAAAGGCGTTTGATAATGCCACAAGCTGCTCATCGGAAAATAATTTAGTGCTGGTTGATGCTATCTATGATGATATGTTGACAGCCTTAAATGATGCAGGTGCGGTGATGTTAGACGCAGCTGATCGCGATAAATTGGCTGCGAAGCTGTGGCACGATGGCAAATTGAACCAATCACTGATTGCCAAAGAAGCAGGGCAGATGATTGAGCTTGCTGGTCTTGGTAATCCAAAGTCGACAGGGGTGAAAATCTTGCTGGTAGAGGCAACAGGTATTGGCAAAGATCATCCGTACTCTGGAGAGAAGCTATCACCGGTGCTAACTGTGTATCGCGCCGCTGATTTTGACGCAGCTACTACGATAGCGGAAGAGATCATGTCATATCAAGGTAAGGGCCATTCCATTAGTATCCATACTGAAGATGCGCAGCGCCCATTACAACTGGGAATGACTTTGCCTATCTGCCGCGTAATTGTGAATCAGATACATTGTTATGCCACGGGCGGTAGCTTTGATAATGGCTTGCCGTTTTCCTTGTCGATGGGCTGCGGCACATGGGGTGAGAACAGCATTTCAGATAATCTGAATTACAAGCACTATCTTAATACCACGCGCATTGTACGTACCATTGCATCAAATGAGCCAAGCTTAGATGAGCTGTTCGGTGATTTCTGGCAAAGCCACGATATCGAGCCCGTAAAGGCTTAAACGGATATTGCGTATCCAATGAGCAAAGATAAACAACTGACTGTTCGTAGCATAATTGACGCCGGTGTCAAGCAGCACCCTGATAAGGTGTTCTTAACTATTGCTGAGACGGGAGCTACCTTAACTTGGGAGCAGTTGCAACATCATTGCCAGCAAATCAATGCCCTGCTAGAACAACAAGACATAAAGCAAGGGCATACAGTGGCGTTCTTGCTGGATAACGGTTATTGGACAAC
>CALIFM010000131.1 GCA_938021685.1 uncultured Gammaproteobacteria bacterium
CTGGGTGCAGCGTTGACAGCAGTAGGGACTGCTAGTGCAAGTAGCAAGGACAAGACTGCCCAAAAAGACTTAGCAAAAAAATATTTATTCAATGAGCTATTCAGCAGCATCTGCATTCACAATGCGGGCGTACGCCGCTAAACCGTTAAGCCCTGCTAGACTAGCAAATTCACCGTGCGCCACCACTAAAGCTTGTAATTCTTGTTCAGCAGCATCAAATGCTTGTGTGTCTGTTTTCGCCGCATTACTTGCTAAACCTGCTGCTGGACCATTAGCTTGTTGACTAAAAGGGTTAGTATTAAACAACACCACCGCAAAAAACGATGCTGCCACTGCCCATAGTGCAGCTTTGGCCCCAAAACCAGTACCATCACCGCCTTTCAGTGCAATAACAGTACCACGATCTATATTCTCATTACCCGCATCCACCGCTTGCAAGTTATTAGGTGCCAGCACTGCAGGCTCTTCCTCTAAGGCAGCCGCTACTTTATCAGCAAGTGTATCCTTTGCATTAACAGGCGTAACATGCTCACCTTGCAACACAGCACGCACCATGTGCATGCGTTGCCATTGCGCTTGTGCCTCTGCATCGCTTAGCAGCCAATCAACGGCTTCAGCGTCAGTAGGCAGATCACCAGTTTGGCCATCAATAAGGTCAGATAATTTTGGGTTCATGGTCATTGTTACTTTGTGTTGCGTATATAGTCTATAAAACCGCCAATAAGTTCCGTTTTCAAGCAAATAAGCCCTATTTAAGTTCCTACATAAGGCTGCATCGCCTCATCAATATGTTCACGCGCTCTAAAAATACGCGAACGCACCGTGCCAATCGGGCAGTCCATAATTTGCGCAATCTCTTCGTAGCTCATACCCTCTAGCTCACGAAGCATGATGGCTTCTTTAAGGTTTTCCGGCAAATTAGCAATTGATTTTGTAATCACAGCCGCTAACTCATCATTCATCGCACTGGCTTCAGGTGTGTTGAAATCAGCAAATTTGGCGGCTTGGAAGCTGTATTGCACTTCATCTAAGTCGTAATCTTGTGCAGGTGGGCGGCGCTTAGCGGCCATTAAGTGGTTTTTTGCCGTATTAACCGCAATGCGATATAACCACGTATAAAATGCGCTTTCGCCTCTGAAATTAGGTAAGGCGCGATAAGCTTTAATAAATGCTTCTTGGGACACATCCTCTCGTTCCATTGGGTCACGGATAAACCGGCCAATTAGCACAAGAATACGTTGCTGGTATTTGCTTACCAACAAATTAAACGCCTGTTTATCGCCTTGTTGCACCCGCTTAACAAGGCTTAGATCCAACTCTTGTTCAGTCATCAAGGCTTAGTTTTGTTTTACAAAAATGTAGACGCACAATAGTTAGTAGTCAGACTCGTTGTTTTAGGCATTAGTTGGCTTATAATCATACTATATTTTAAATTGCATGAACATGACCGAAACCGTTGAAAGCCCTATATTAATTGTAGGCAGTGGCCTTGCGGGCCTGACTTTAGCACTTAAGCTTGCTAAGCATAATTATAAAGTTGCCCTTTTGTCGAAGAAAGACATCGATGCTGGCTCTACGCCCTATGCACAAGGCGGTATTGCTGCCGTTCTGGACGATGAAGACTCATTTGACTCACATATTGAAGACACCCACATCGCAGGCGCGGGCTTATGTAGCGAAGAAACGGTCGACTTTGTCATCAAACGCGGACCAGAAGCCATCCAATGGTTGATAGACGAAGGGACGGAATTCACTAAAGAAAACGGCGAGTATCATCTTACTCGCGAAGGTGGTCACGCTCATCGCCGAATTATCCACGCAGCCGACGCCACTGGCCGAGCTATTCATGACACCCTCGCTGCTCAATGCATCAAGCACCCTAATATCAGCTTATACACCAATCATGTTGCAATTGACTTAATCACATCGAATAAGCTTGGCATCGCCGGCACCAATCGTTGTTTAGGCTTGTATGCGCTAGACACACAAAAAAACAAAGTAGTCACCTTTAAGGCAGGACGCGTGGTCATAGCCACGGGCGGCTATAGTAAAGTTTATCTCTACACTTCTAATTCTGACACATCAACAGGCGACGGCATTGCGATGGCTTGGCGTGCCGGTTGCAGCGTTGGCAATTTGGAGTTCAATCAGTTTCACCCCACTTGTTTATATCACCCACACGCCAAATCCTTCCTTATTTCTGAGGCAGTGCGAGGTGAAGGCGGCAAGCTTATCTTGGCAAATGGCGAGCCATTTATGCAAAATCACGATGAGCGCGGCGAACTGGCCCCGCGCGACATTGTGGCCCGCGCCATTGACTACGAAATCAAGAAAAGCGGTGAAGAGTGCGTCTACCTTGATATCACTCATCGCCCGGCGGACTTCATCACCAGTCACTTCCCGACGATTCATGCGCGCTGCTTGGAGTTCGGGCTAGATATGACTAAAGAGCCGTTGCCTGTAGTACCAGCCGCTCATTTCACTTGCGGTGGTATCCACACGGACTTAAAAGCACGCACCAACTTGGCGCATTTGTATGCCATTGGCGAATGCACCTTTACTGGGTTACATGGCGCTAACCGTTTGGCTAGCAACTCTTTATTAGAGTGCGTGGTATTTGCCGACGCTGCTTTCAATGATATTGTGAAAAATCACGACAGTATCGAACTAATAAACGCGAAATTACCGCAATGGGACGAAAGCCAAGTAACGGACCCAGACGAGCAAATAATCGTAGCGCATAACTGGGAAGAGCTGCGCCGCTTTATGTGGGACTACGTGGGCATTGTACGCACCAGCAAACGTTTGGAACGCGCCATGCACCGCATCAATTTATTGCAAGAAGAAATTCAAGAATACTACGGCAACTTTAAGGTAAACAACGATCTAATTGAATTGAGAAACCTAGTGCAAGTTGCTGAATTAATTGTGAAAAGTGGCATGGACCGCAAAGAAAGTCGCGGCTTACATTACACGCTAGATTACCCTGAGGCCCTGCCTGATGATCAAGCTACCGATTCAATTTTGACACCGTAGAGCTAACCAACATTAATCAAGCCCTTTCAGGCTAATTCTTCACGCGACTTTATCAGCGAAACAATTTCCTGCAGGCTTTTATCTGGCGGTAAAGCTACGTCATTTAACCAATCATAGATATCAGGATCAGCTTGCTCTAGCAAAGAAACAAATTGCCCTTGCTGGGCAGTTGTCAGATCAGCAAAACACGCATGCAAAAAACCTTGCAGGATAGTGTCGAGCTCTTTAGTGCCGCGGCGACAGCGCCAAGCTAGCAGGTTTAAATTGTAGGCTTCAGGCGTGTCTGTCAAAACGAAGCAGGCAAAGCTTACTTACGCTCAACCAGTTTTTGCTTGATCTGCGAAATAGCTTTGCCCGGGTTCAAGCCCTTGGGGCAGGTGTTAGTGCAGTTTAAGATAGTATGGCAACGAAACACCTTAAAGGCATCATCCAACTCATCCAAACGCTCGCCTGTGGCCTCGTCGCGGCTATCAGCAATCCAGCGATAGGCTTGCAACAACGTAGCAGGACCTAAGTAACGATCGCCGTTCCACCAATAGCTAGGGCATGAAGTACTGCAACAGGCGCATAGGATACACTCGTATAAGCCATCCAGCTTTTTACGGTCTTCTTTAGACTGCAAGCGCTCGCGGTCTGGCGGTGTGGCTGATTGAGTTTGCATCCACGGCTTAACTGAAGCGTATTGGGCATAAAAGTGGCTTAAGTCAGTAACTAAATCACGCACTACTTCTTGATGAGGCAGAGGGTAAACATTAATTTCTCCCTTCACGTCAGCAATTGCCTTAGTGCATGCCAAGGTATTCGTGCCATCGATATTCATCGCACAGGAACCGCAAATACCTTCGCGGCAAGAGCGGCGAAAGGATAGCGACGAGTCGACTGAATCTTTAATATATAACAACGCATCGAGCACCATTGGGCCGCATAAATTAGCATCAATCTCATAACGATCAATGGTCGGTCCTTGGCTATCATCAGCCGGCTCACCGTCTAGACCATCTGGCGAATAACGATACACATTCAGCACAATGATATTGGCATCAGCGCCCTTCTTGACCGCAGAAGGCCCAGTATATCGCTTGCCCTCTTTAACAATTGAATTTTTAGGAAGTCGAAATTCAGCCATGATCTTATCTAGTTTGACCTTTTAAGAATCGTTTATATCTAATTGATTTTATGCTTAGCATATTTAATATACACGCTGTTTAGGCGGAATGTATTCAGCCTCATCCGTTAAGGTGTAAGCGTGCACAGGGCGGTAATCTATTTTCACCTTCTTGCCTGTTTTATCTAGGTTGACAAGCGTATGCTTCATCCATTTATCATCATCTCGGTCAGGACAATCATCACGTGCATGTGCGCCGCGGCTTTCAGTGCGGTTTAATGCGCTGTGAATCGACACTGTGGCTTGGCCAAGCAGGTTTTCAAGCTCCATCGTTTCCACCAAATCGGTATTCCACGACAGACCTCGATCAGTCACTTTCACATCATCAAAGCGCTCGACCACTTTGGCAAGCTTTTCTTTGCCCTCAGCCATTATTTTATCAGTTCTAAACACCGCACAGTGCGTTTGCATCGTCCGTTGCATGTCTTGCCTGATGATTCCATTGGCCTGCTCGCCATTGGCATAACGCAACTTATCAAAACGGGCTAAGGCCTCTTCCCCCGAACCCGCCTTAAGTTGCAAACGCCCAGAATTTGGCGTAATAATTTGCGCAGCACGAATCGCTGCTGCACGACCAAATACGACTAAATCAAGCAATGAGTTCGAACCTAAGCGATTCGCACCATGTACCGAAACACAAGCCGCTTCGCCAATGGCCATCAAGCCTGGCACAACAGCATCGGGGTTGCCATCGACTAAATTAACCACCTCACCAAACACATTGGTTGGGATGCCGCCCATGTTGTAATGTACTGTTGGCAGCACTGGAATCGGCGCTTTAGTCACGTCAACATTAGAAAACACACGAGCTGATTCGGCAATGCCTGGTAATCGCTCATCAATAATCTCAGGGCCAAGGTGCTCTAAATGCAAATGGATATGATCCGATTCTTCACCCACTCCACGGCCTTCATTGATCTCAATAGTCATCGCACGGCTGACTACATCACGCGAAGCCAAATCTTTCGCATTCGGCGCATAGCGCTCCATAAAACGCTC
>CALIFM010000132.1 GCA_938021685.1 uncultured Gammaproteobacteria bacterium
AGCGATGAGCGAAGAACGCGATTTGGTGATTCGTATCTTTAGTAAGCAGCAAAACTGGGCTAGCGACGGTAATTTAAGCAAACCAAGGCGTATTCGACGGCATGACCACGATTTTGATGAAGGACTTAAAGAGCGTCGCAAAAAGCGTGGAGAGAAAAGGCATGACCAATCTCCACGGGCTCGATTTTTCTTTAGCGATGGCCTCATGTTTGTGCGCATAGCTCAGCCGCAGCATGAGGTGTTTTTTGGCTTTAAGGTTCGCGATGGAAAGGTGCCATGGCTGCCCATCGCGGTGGGCTTGTTGGTGTTGTTGGGCCTATATGGGTTTTATCGGTTGACGCGTTGGTTGTTTGCACCAGTGGGGAAAATTGGCCAAGGGGTGCGTTTGATTGGTGAAGGCCAGGTGGGGCATCAGATCACAGTAAACCGTAAAGACGAGTTAGGCCAGCTGGCGGCTGATGTGAACGTAATGTCAGCCGATTTGGCGCGGATGCTCAAAGCTAAGCGCGATATGTTGCTGGCGTTGAGCCATGAGCTTAAATCGCCACTGGCGCGTGCACGGGTCAATTTGGCTTTGATGGAGCCGTCTAATTTGCAGCAAAACTTGTTGCGTGATCAAGAGCAAATCGAGCGCCTGATTGACGAAGTGTTGGAATCTGAAAGGGTGCACGCTGACCATGCTTTATTGCACCGCGCCCCAACTAATTTAGCGGCCTTGGTTGATACAGTAATCGACGAAGATTTGCAGCAGGCGGCTCTAGAGGTAAAGCATCAAGGCAAGTTGCAAAACTTGATGTTGGATAAAAACCAGATTCGTCGTTTGTTGCGCAATTTGCTTGAAAATGCCTTGCGTTACAACCGCCCAGAGCACGGGCCCGTTTACTTAGAGCTAGATAATCAGAAAGCGCAGTTGTTGATAACGGTGAAAGACAATGGCGAGGGCGTGGAGCCCGAGCAAATTGGTCGGCTAACAGAAGCTTTTTATCGAGTTGACCCTGCACGGGCTACCAACACGGGTGGCTTGGGTTTGGGTTTGTATTTGTGCAAGAATATCGCACAAGCTCACAGCGGGCAGTTGGATATCAGCAGCGAGCTCGGAGTTGGCACACAGGTGGTGGTCAGCTTGCCGCATTTTAAGGATTAAATAAGGCAACTTAGATCTGATTGATGGCGAGGCTAAACTTAAGCGCAATACGCGCTGTAGTTCTTGATTTGGGTGGCGTGCTGGTGCATCTTGAGGGTTAGCTGGTTCGTAACAAGTGGGTGCAACAGGTGGAAGGAGTGAGGCAGGACTTGCAGGGTGCGCGTTTGTCTAATGGCCAACCCTTCGGCTGCAATTGGCATAGAAAATAGGATTGCCTTGAGTTTTGGTATAAAATAAAAATTGAACGACATGAGCGTTTACTCATTGTAATTATTTAAGTTGAGGATTGAAAACTTTGAACACACTAAGCCACTTACTTGAAAAAAACCGCTCTTGGGCAGATAAGGCTAAACAAAAAGACGCTACTTTTTTCTCGCGCAATGCCGAGCACCAAAGCCCAGAAGTACTTTGGAGTGGCTGCGCCGACAGCCGCGTGCCGGCTTCGCAGGTGGTGGATATGCCGCCGGGGGAATTATTTGTCCACCGCAATATCGCTAATATGGTGGTGCATACCGACCTTAACTGCCTGTCGGTGATGCAGTATGCAGTGGAAGCGCTGAAGGTGAAGCACATTGTGGTGTGCGGGCATTATGGCTGCGGCGGGGTGAAAGCTGCACACGAGGGCGGGGCGTATGGCTTGGTGGACCATTGGCTGCGGCATATTAAAGATGTTAAGCGCCAGCATGCAGCAGAATTGGCGGATAAACCCACTGATGAGCAATTCGATTTACTCTGCGAGCTAAATGTAAAGGCACAAGTGACCAACGTATGCAACACGCCAATTGTGCAAGCGGCTTGGCAAAGTGGTGCTGGTTTAACCGTGCATGGGTGGATTTACGATATTAAAGACGGTATGTTGAAAGATTTAGCAGTCAGTACTTCGTCTTAAATCATTCATGTTACAAGTCATGAAAAGGCGTGCAGAAGGTTGTTTTGAAGCTATGCTAGCTAGCTCCAGCGCACTAAGCCGATGACTGCAGAAGCGAAGTAAAAAAACTGCAGCGCTAGAAAAGCCCAACGCTTATCGAGAATTGCCCAAGCTGCAAACAAGCACGAGGACACCAAAAGTAAAGCAAACCCTAACATCTCGTGACCTGTATTAGATGCGATCAGCATGGCATAGATAATTGCTAAGACTGAGCCAGTGACTTCAAAAACGATGGTGTACTTGCGTTTGTTAGAATGCATAGATCAACTCAGTTGAGTTTTATGCTATAGGCACTGAGTGCTTAGGTATTATTTGCCTTTCCAAACAGGTGCGCGCTTCTCAGCAAAGGCCTTAAAGCCTTCAAGCCCGTCCTCGCTGCCGTAAAGAGTATCGACCGTAGACAGTTGGCGTTTGGTGATGCGGTTCATTGTGGTTTGGAATTGCTCACCTTCGGCTTCGCGGGCGGTTTCTTTAATAGCAGCAAACACCAATGGTGGGCCGCTGGCGAGTAGCTCGGCCACTTCCCACACACGCTGCATCAGTGCGTCGCCATCGTCCAACACTTCATTGACTAGGCCCCATTTGTGCGCTTCTTGCACGTCCATCCAGCGGCCTGTATAAAGTAAGTCCATGGCGACGTGATAAGGGATGCGTTTGGGTAATTTAATGGTGGCAGCATCAGCTAAGGTGCCCGCATAGATTTCTGGCAGTGCGAAGCTGGAATTTGCGCTGGCATAGATTAAGTCGGCCGATAAGGCCAACTCAAAACCACCGCCTACGGCCATGCCATGCACGGCGCAGATTACGGGCTTGTTAAGGCCGCGTAGCTCTTGTAGGCCAGCAAAACCGCCCACACCGTAATCGCCATCGACAGCATCGCCATCGGCAGCGGCTTTTAGGTCCCAACCTGCGCAGAAAAACTTGTCGCCTGCGGTGTTGATGATGGCTACCCGCAGTTCGGGGTCATCACGGAAATCTTTAAACACCTCGCCCATTGCGCGGCTGGTGATTAAATCAATAGCATTGGCTTTAGGGCGGTCAAGGGTGACTTGTAAAATAGCACCTTTGCGTTTGAGTTTGATGGCGTCTGACATGGCTGTATTAGTTACTTTAGTGTATGAGAGATAGTGTTTTGTAGCTGCAAGCTTAAGGTGTACCGCTATAGCGCACCAAAGCGTCGGCAGCAACTGCAGCATCGGCTTGCAACATTAATGGGTTGATATCTAATTCTAGCAAGTTATGTTGCTGGGCGATGGCAAATTGCTGCACCGCCAGCACAGCTTGCACGGTTGCTTCTAGCGGCCACGAAGTTTGGTTGCGGTAGCCGCTAAACAAGGGGGCAACCTTTAATGACAACAGCGCTTCGCGTATTGCGCGCTCGTCGCTAGGCAGCAGTAAGCTTACGCTCTCTTGCAGTAGCTCCACCATTGTGCCGCCAAGGCCAAGCGTGAGGCATAGGCCAAACTGCGGATCGCGTGTGACGCCGATAATCAGCTCGCCCAAGCTTTCGGTGATCATTTGTTCAAGCAACAGCTGGTCACTTAAATCGAATAAATGCGTGCAGGCTGCATGTAGTTCATTTTCATCTTGGATGTTTAGTTTGACTGCACCCATTTCAGTTTTATGTGCAATGTTCAGGGCTTTTATGGCCAGCGGGAAATTTAGCTGCTTAGCTGCTGCCAAGACTTCGCTAGAATTGCTGACTAATAAGCCGTTGGGGATAGTTAATCCGTGCTCAGCAAGTTGTTGCTTTGCTTGATGCTCATTGAGTGTGTGTTCGCTGCTAGGTTGTGCTTGATCTGCAACAAGCAGCAACGCTGGAGGTTGGCCGTGTTTGGCCCAGTATTGCCAGCAGGTGCTTACTTGTGCGGAGGCTTCAGCAGCCAATAAGATTTCTTCAAAGCCGCCAAAGCAGGGTAAACCTTGGTCGCTGTATTGCGTGCGCAGTTCCGGCTTGGGCATACTTTCACTTAAGGATGACACCATTACGGTGTTCACTTCGCGGCCTAGCGCTTGTGAGGCCAGCTGCTTGGCTTCGATGACTGCTTCGGCGGTGATTTGCCAGCCGTGGTCAGCCAAAGGGGCTTGCGGGAAGTCTTGAATTAGGATGCTTAAGTCAAAATCACCCGATAGCATGCCAGTAAAGGCGGCGGTGGTTTTTTCTTTGTCGGCCCAAATGTAGGTGTGAAAATCCAGCGGATTGGCTACGGTAACCATCGGGCCAAGCGCTGCTTCAGTGGTTTGCTGTGCGGATGCGGTCAGTGGTGGGAAGCTGATGTTTTTATTGTCTGCCATATCGGCAATCAAGCTGGCTTCGCCGCCCGAACAAACCATGGCTGATAAGCGGTTGCCTGGCAATGCACCAAAATGATGGATAAGTTTAAGGATGTCTAAAAATGTAGGTACGGAGTCTACTTGTGCAAAGCCAAGCCGCCGCATAAAAGCTTGTGACACACTGTGCGCTCCTGCCAGCGAGGCCGTGTGTGACAGCGCCCCTGCTTGTGCTTGTTCGCTTTTGCCTACTTTAAGTATTACAACGGGCTTATTTAAGGCATGGGCTTTATGTGCCAGTTGTTGCATGCCTTCGATAGAGTCAAAGCCTTCCACGTGCAGCCCAAGGCAGGTGACGCGTGGATCATCTAAAACAGCCAAACCGATTTGTGACAAACCTATTTTGGCTTGGTTGCCCACGGTCATTAAATAGCCAATCGGTAAATCGCGCCGCTGCATGGTCATATTAATGGCCATGTTTGATGACTGTGCGATGATCGCTACGCCCGTTTCGTTTTCGCCCAACACTTGGCCGCCATGTTGGTCAGGCCATAGTAAGGCGCGATCAAAATAGTTGATGAAGCCATAGCAATTAGGGCCGAGAAACGGCATTTCGCCGCTAGCCTCGATAACAGCATGCTGTAATTCTTGGCCGTATTGATCGTTGTCACTTAAGGTCTCGCTAAAGCCTGATGAAAAACATACTGCGCCTCCTGCGTTACATTGCGCCAAGTCGCGGATAATATCCACGGTGACTTCACGGTTGACGCCGATGAAGGCGGCATCTGGGGCGCTGGGTAGTTCGGCCACACTTTTATAGACAGGCAAGCCTTCAATTTTTGTGTGCTTGGGATGTACAGGCCAGATATCGCCTTTAAAGCCTAGTTTGTGGCACTGACGGACTACCTCAGCTGCCCAATGGCCGCCAAAGATGGCGACGCTTTTGGGGCGAATTAAACGCGCAAGCGCGCTTTGATCAGAAGAGTCTGACATGCTTTAGTTATCGAGTGCTCAAAGCGCAGCGGTGCTTAGGAGCCGAGTGGACGCAGTAATTCACGGGAGATGATATGGCGCTGAATTTCTGAGGTGCCATCCCAAATGCGTTCCACCCGCGAATCGCGCCAAAATCGTGCCAGTGGCAAGTCGCTCATCAGGCCCATGCCACCGAACACTTGAATAGCCTCATCGGTAACTTTGGCTAGCATCTCGGTGGCGTATACCTTGGCCGAGGAAATCTCGCGGTTAGCTGGCAGGTCTTGATCGAGGCGCCATGCAGACGAAAGAGTGAGCCAATCGGCGGCATCAATTTCGGTGATCATGTCTGCTAGTTTGAACGATACGCCTTGAAAGCGGCCAATTTTTTGGCCAAACTGCTCGCGCTGTGAGGCGTGCTCTAGCGCTAAATCAAAGGCGCGGCGAGCGCGCCC
Organism: uncultured Gammaproteobacteria bacterium; assembly: GCA_938021685.1. Lineage (GTDB taxonomy): Bacteria > Pseudomonadota > Gammaproteobacteria > Arenicellales > Poriferihabitantaceae > JAAELZ01. Next base: position 5,771 of record CALIFM010000132.1, read on the forward strand.
AACGGCTGAAGCGGCGACCGTTAAACGGGTAGCGTAAAGCCAGTCGTTGGCGATGTCGAATCCGCGGTGTACTTCGCCGAGCACTTGTGCATCAGCCAGACGGCAGTCGTCAAAATTTAAGATGCAGTTGTGATAACCACGGTGGCTGACGGACTCATAGCCTGGACGGATTTCAAAGCCAGGTGTGCCGCGATCTACTAGAAAGCAGGTAATCTTTTTCTTGATGCCGCGCGGCGTTTCTTCTTCGCCAGTGGCCACCCATACAATTACGAAGTCGGCGATGTCGGCATGACTGATAAAGTGCTTGGTACCGTTTACTACCCAGTCGCCGCCATCGCGCTTGGCGCTGCAGCGCATGCCGCGTACATCAGAGCCCGCGTCCGGTTCGGTCATTGCAATGGCATCGAATTTATCGCCTTTTACTGCGGGCAATAGATAGCGCTGCTTTTGTTCTTCATTGCAAGCCAGCAGGATGCCAGAAGGGCGGCCGAAATACACCGCAAGCCCCATTGATGCGCGGCCTAATTCGCGCTCTAGTAGAGTAAAGTCCAGATGGCCTAAGCCGCCGCCCCCAACGGATTCAGGCAAATTGGCGGCATAAAAACCCAAGTCGATTACTTTTTGCTTGATCTCTTGCCCAAGCTCTTTGGGTACGATACCGGTTTTTTCGATTTCATCTTCGTACGGATAGAGCTCTTTTTCGACAAAGCCGCGCACGGTGTCGACAATCATTTGCTGTTCTTCGCTTAATCCAAAATGCATGGGAGTTCTCCAGTGTAATGCGTTGGGTAACCTAAGTTTAAATATTTGTTTAGCTGCGCGCTTGACCCACAAACCGGCCTGCGCCTTTGGGTTTGCTAAGTTTGGCATGCTGATCAGCAATCGCCTGTGCTGTGGCTAATACTTGTGCACTGGGCTCGCTGGCGCTGCGGGTTTTTAAGCTAACGTGAATTAGCATATGCTCACCGGTGCTTAGTAGGTGGCCATCTTCGTGATATAAGCAATGCATCAGGTGTAGTTTCTTGCCCGATAAGGCGAGAATTTGGCTATGTACATAGATGTTTTCGCCAGCCGTCACCTCATCAATGTTTTGAATGTGTGTTTCAACTGTGAAGTACGACCCCGTGTTAGCAATGTATTCACTGCTTACTCCAATTAGGCGCATCATGGCATCAGAGGCATCACTGTAACACTGTAGATAGCGACTCTCATTCATATGGCCGTTGTAATCGGTCCATTCGCCTGGTACACGGCGACGCACTGTTTCAATCGCTTGGCTAGTGTCGATTTCAGCCTCACTAATGCCGGCGCTGGCGTCGGTGTATAGTTGCTGCTCATAATCGGCTAAGCTTAAGCCTGCGCCCCATTCATTTTGCTGTAAAGCCTGCATAATCGACACTAGGTTGATGTCACGGATGCCTTCAAGTTCACGGATGCTGTAAGCACCTGATTGTTCATCCGACTGACTACTGATCCGTTCGACTAGCTCGTCAGTTAATTCAGGCACATCCATTAAATGAGTCCATGGCCAGCTTAATGTAGGGCCAAATTGAGCTAAAAAGTGGCTCATGCCTGCTTCACCACCCGCGATGCGGTAGGTTTCAAACAGGCCCATCTGCGCCCAGCGTAGGCCAAAGCCAAAGCGGATTGCGTCGTCAATATCTTGAGTGGTAGCTACGCCGTCTTTGACTAACCATAACGCTTCGCGCCATACTGATTCAAGCAGGCGATCGGCGATAAAGGCGTCGATTTCTTTTTTGACACGCAGTGGCTTCATGCCTAAGTATTGGCAAATGGCTTCAGTCTGCTCGATAGCTGCATCGCTAGTATGCTTGCCGCCGACCAGCTCGACCATCGGTAACAAATAAACCGGGTTAAATGGGTGGGCGACCAGTAAACGCTGTGGCGCGCGCATCTTGGCTTGCAAATCACTGGGCATGATGCCCGATGTAGATGAGGTGATGATGGCGTCATCAGGGGCGGATTGTTCAATTTCAGCGTACACTGCTTGCTTGATGTCTAATTGTTCGGGTACGGATTCCACAATTAACTGAGCGCCTTGTATGGCATCATTAAGGCTGTTTTTTAGACTCAAATTCCCCATGGCGCGACGCGGTGCGGATGTGAGTTGAGTATAGGCACGTTCGGCGTTATCCAGCACCGCCTTGATTTTACGTTCGGCTTCAGGATCGGGGTCGTATACGGCCACATCAATGGCGTTGAATAGCAAGCGGGCAATCCAGCCCGCGCCGATAACACCGCCGCCGACAATTGCGGCTTTAGCTATGGGTTTATTATTAGTTTTGTTCATGGTTACTTAGCCCTTGTTACACGCTCTGGGGTGCGCGTTTTTGCAGCTTTAGCTTTTTACGCACTTGAGCAGGCGTCATCAGGTTTGCGCCCATATTAGTAACTATGGTGGCGGCACGCTCGACCAATTGGGCGTTGGTGGCTAGCACGCCTTTTTCTAGCATGAGGTTGTCTTCTAGACCAACGCGCACATTGCCGCCGGCTAGCATCGCAGCAGCGGCGTAGCAAAACTCATTACGGCCTAAAGAAAAGGCCGAAAATGTCCAGTTGTCTGGTACGTTGTTCACCATCGCCATAAAGGTGTTCAAATCGTCGGGTGCACCCCACGGCACACCCATACATAGCTGCACCATGACAGGGTCTTCTATAATGCCTTCTTCGACTAACTGTTTAGCGAACCACAAATGGCCGGTATCAAAAGCTTCAATTTCAATTCGCACGCCTAAGTCAGTCATCATTTGGCCCATGGCGCGCAGCGTGCCTGGGGTGTTGGTCATCACGTAGTCGGCTTCGGCAAAGTTCATGGTGCCGCAGTCTAGCGTGGCAATTTCAGGCAAGCACTCGGCCACGTGCGCCAGGCGCTCGGTTGCACCGGCTATGTCGGTGCCTTTTTCATTCAGCGGCAATGGGCTTTCGGTCGGACCAAACACCATATCGCCGCCCATGCCAGCGGTCAAATTGATGATGGCATCCACTTCGCTATCACGAATGCGTTCGGTGACTTCACGGTAATACTCAATTTTACGACTCGGTGCACCTGATTCAGGGTCGCGCACATGGCAATGTACGATGGCGGCACCAGCACGGGCAGCATCGATAGCTGAGTTGGCGATTTGCTCAGGGCTGCGTGGTACATGTGGGGAACGGTCTTGGGTGCCGCCGCTGCCTGTAACAGCGCAGGTGATGAATAATTCTTGGCTTTGTTGTAAAGGCATGGCGCTTCTCGGCTAAAAATAATGATGCCTTAATAGTATGCTGCATATTATGTAATTAATTGATAATTATGGCCATATAGTTAACAATAACAGCCAATTTGCTTTACACTTCTTGCAGTTGATTTACTTGATAAGCCTTCGCATTTTTTACTTTGACCATGAAAAATAACCAACAACAAACGCGTTTGCATGCAAGCAGCCAACCTATTGAGGTAGGTTTTTTTGTAGTAGATGGTTTTTCGATGATGTGCTTTGCTAATGCGGTGGAGCCGCTGCGTGCGGCCAATATGATTTTAGGCGAGCGTTTATTTGAGCGCACCGTGATCACGCCTCAGGGCAAGCCAGCAATTTCATCCAGCAATTTATCCTTATTAGCGGACACTGAACCATCAGAGGCCAAACAGTTTGATTGGCTGTTTGTGATTGCTAGCTATGATTACTTGCAATACACCGATAAGGCTACTTTGGCATCGATCCGCACCCTTAGCCGTGATGTGCAGCTTTTAGGAGGCTTTGATTGTGGCAGTTGGTTACTCGCGCAAGCCGGTTTGCTGAACAAGCACAAAGCTACAATGCATTGGCAAGAGTTGAACTTGTTTGCTGAACGCTTTAAGCAAGTGGATGTGTGTGACCAGCGCTATGTGATTGATAAGCAACGTATTAGCGCTGGTGGGGCAATTGCGACCCTAGACGTGATGCTGGAACTGCTCCGTGAAGTGGGCGGCAAAGCTTTGTTTTATGATGTGCGCAATCTGTTTTTACACGACAGCGCACAGACTGCGAACCGCCAGCAGCGAAGCCATGCCCTCGCGCAAGACACACCTCCGATTTTGCATAAGGTGATTGATTTGATGGAGCAGCATATCGAAATGCCACTTAAGCTGGTGGACATCGCCAAGCAGGTGTCGGTGTCGCTGCGCTCTATGGGGCGTTTGTTTGGGCAACATCTTGGCATGAGCCCGGGGCAGTATTATTTGTTGTTACGGCTGAAAACCGCGCGGCGTTTGATTGCAGAAACCAGATTAAGCATTACTGAGATTAGCTTGCGCTGCGGCTTTAATTCACCGCAGGCCTTTAGCCGTGCGTATAAGATTAAATTTGGCACATCGCCACGTGAATCAAGGCGCAGCCGCACTTTGCTTTAGCTAAAGGAGACTAGGGCCGCAGCTTAATACTGCATAGTGCTACGCGCTGGCCTAGCAGCTGGGTAGCGGTTTTTTCGTCGTCTGAAATAGGATTGTTGCTGTCATGCCCTGCCACGTGGCTGGCGCCGTAAGGAGTGCCGCCTGTGATGGTGGTGGCCAATGGGCTGCCCGCAAAGGGGATGCCGACTATGACCATGCCTTGGTGCATTAGCGGTAGCATCATGCTCAACAAGGTGCTTTCTTGGCCGCCGTGCATGCTGGAGGTGGAGGTGAATACGCCTGCAGGCTTGTCTACTAGATCGCCAGCCATCCAGATAGGCGCGGTTTGGTCGATAAAATATTTAAGCGGCGCAGCCATGTTGCCAAAGCGGGTGGGGCTGCCAAGCAGTAGGCCATCGCAATTCTTAAGGTCTTCTATTGTCACATAAGGATCGCCCTTATCGGGGATGCTGTCTTCAGTGGCTTCGCACACGGTAGATACAGGCGGCATGGTGCGCAGCACGGCTTCGCAGCCGTCTACGCTGTTAACGCCGCGCGCAGCGAGTTTGGCAAGTTTTTCCACCGAGCCATGGCGGCTGTAATATAAGATGAGTATCTTTGCCATAAAGGTTCTGCGTTTGCTAAGTTGGGGGGATGCTTTACAAAATGGCGGTGATGTTCTCGAGCGGCCGGCCAATCGCTGCCTTGTCGTTATGAATCACGATGGGGCGTTCGATCAAAATGGGATTATCGGCTAATACTTGTGCCCATTGTTCATCACTGAGTGATTGCTCGGCCAGTTTTAGCTCTTTATAGCGTGCTTCGCCGCTGCGCACAATATCGCCAGCAGGCATGCCTAGCAGCTGGATGACTTCTAAAATTTCATCAGCACTTGGCGTGTCGTCAATGTATTTAATCACCTTGATTTGTAAGTCACGTGATTCAAGCTCAGCTAGGGCTGCGCGTGATTTTGAGCAGCGTGGATTGTGGTATATTTTGGTCATCAAAATAGTGCCTCAGCATAGAACGGATCAAGCTAAGATGTTAAGGGGCTTTATAGGTAGGATCAAGTAAAATACGCACAACCTGTTTTAACTATCTGCGAAAATTCACCGTAGGTACTGGATAGAGCCATGAATCGAATTATTAATTACAGCAAGCGATTATTGCCTGTGCTGCGTACTATGCCGCGGCGTTTGAGTGATGGGCGTTATTTTCGGGTCGCGTCAGCTTTGGCGTTTTCTACCTTACTGGCGCTAGTGCCGTTGTTAACCGTGGCTTTTTCAACTTTGTCGTTGTTTCCAGTGTTTGATCAGTGGTCAGGGGCTATAGAAGCTTTTCTCTACCGTAATTTTGTGCCACAACTAGGTGACCAAGTGCAGGTATATTTACATGAATTTAGCGCTAATGCAGGAGGGTTAACCGTGTGGGGTTTGATTTTCCTTATCATTAGTACTTTGTTTTTGTTGGCCACGATAGAGGACAGCTTTAATGACATTTGGCAGGTGCATGAAGGCCGCCCTTTGGTGCAACGCTTGTTGGTATATTGGGCGATGCTCACCTTGGGACCGATCCTCATTTCAATCAGCTTATCGGTGTCGTCTTACTTGTTTTCATTGTCAGTGGTCAGTGATCAAGCGGTCCTAGTAGGGATTAAGTCTCACTTGCTGTCTAGCTTGCCCTTTGTGCTTGAATTAATGGCCTTCGTATTTTTCTACTCTGTGGTGCCGTATTGTGACGTGCAATTTCGCCATGCTTTGGTAGGCGGTATTGTGGCAACCATTTTGTTTGAGTTGGCCAAAATGGCCTTTGGTTTATACTTGATTAATTTTAACTCTTATCAGCGTATTTATGGTGCTATTGCGATCTTGCCAGTGTTTTTTATCTGGATCTATTTATCGTGGTTGGTAGTGCTGATTGGCGCTTATGTGGCCGCTATTTTTGGCAACAAACAGCCTGAATGGGGTGCTGGAAAAAGCGCTGAATCTGGAGTAAGGTAATTAAAGCGATTAAATTTAAGGAGGCATGGTATGCAATATCTTTCTAAATCGGTCACTTTGATGTTAACTGCAGTGGCTCTATTGGGACTAAGTTTGACTGCCTTAAATGCCGAGCAGGTGCGTGATCCAGAGTAGTATTTCTTCGACGACACCTTTGGTGATCTGCAAGAAGAGTTGACCACTACCAGCAACGAAGGTAAGGCGGCGCTGATGATCATGTTTGAAACCAATACTTGCCCGTGGTGTACACGAATGAAGCAGACGGTATTAAATCGTGTGGCAGTACAAGATTATTTTAAAGACAATTTTCGCATTTTAGCGCTCAACTCAGAAGGCGGTGCGCCTTTAGTTGACTTTGATGGCACTGACATCAGCGGAATTGATTTCGCCAAACGCCTCCGGGTGCGTGCCACACCGGTGTTTATGTTTTTTAGCGCTGATGGTGAATTGCTAACCAAATTTACTGGTAATACAACAAACTCAGATGATTTCTTGTTACTGGGACAGTACGTGGTGGGTGGTCATTATACGACACAGAAGTTTAGCCAATTTCGCCGTGCTGCTAAACAGCAGAGCTGATCTAGGCAAACGACAGCCGCTTTGCTCGGGTTGGTTGCTATTGCTTAAGCCAATGGTGCGCCAAGTTAGTTGCTTTATAGGTGGTGGCTTTTTGGTGTTAAATAGTTTGGCGCTGTTGGCTGAAGGTGTGGCTGATGTCGGAAGCGATAATGAAGAGGTTGTAGAGAACAGCAGTGCGACCATGCCCAAGGTGCTGAGCTTAGCTTCTGCCTTAGCGTTACAGCAAGCCTCGCACCCTGCCTTATTGCAAGCTGATGCAGCAGTGCAGCGGGCGCGTAATCAGCAATCATTGATACAAGCAGACAAGGCGTGGCATGCTGAATTGCTGTTAGATGCACGTCGCGCTGAGCGCGCTGATAGAAATATTGATAGCCCATTTGGTGACAGCCGTGCTGAGCTAAGCGTGAGCAAGTTGTTGTGGGACTTTGGTGAGAGCGGTGCTTTAAGTCAAAGTACACAAGGAGGGGTTGAAGCAGCCGAGCAGTGGCGTGATTATCAAGTGCGGATAAACAGGGTAATGGTGATTGAGCAATTCTTGAATGTGCTGGTGAAAGATTACCAGTTTGCTGCGGATGACGAAGCAATGACAATTGCTTTTTTGCCCTATACTCATGCACAAGAAGAAAAAGAGCGCTATGACAGTATTTCGGAATTGGAGGTGTTAGAAAAGCACAGCCATTATCTTGACTTATTAGCGCTAAGAAACGCAAGTCAACAGGCGCAGCGCCATGCACGCTTGCGTTTGGCATTGGCTTTGGGCTTACCTAATTCCAAGCCGTTGGATTTGATTGAGCCAGATTTAAGCGCGTATGACCGGCCTGTGCCTGTATACGAAGAACTGTTTGAACAAATGCTGAGCAGTAGTCCTATTATTCAGCATAAGCAGGCGCAACTCGCCGCATCACAAGCCCAAAGCAGTATGTTGGAGGGTAAGCCCCGACCTAAGTTGAGCCTGAATCTGCATGCAGGTGAGTATGAGCAAGTGACATCTAGTAAAGATGCTTATCGAGCGGCCTTGCAATTGCGTATACCGTTGTTGAGCAGTGGTGTGCGGCGTAATGAGCAAGTCAATGCAGCGGCTACCTTAAGTGAGCACCAAGCGCAGTTGGGCTTGCTGAAATATGAATTACAAGAGCAATGTTTGTTGTGGGTACAGCGGCTTACTGCTTTAAATGAGCGTATCGAGTACAACCAAGTGAGCATAGAATACCGTGAGCGCGCGCTTGATAAAAGCCGATTGCTGTATGAAATGGAAGCAGATGTTCAGATTGGTCAGGTCCAAACTGATATGGCACAAATGCTGGCCACTGATGCTAAACACCGTTTTGAACGTGCATTAATATGGGAGCAAATTGATGCATTGTTAAACCAACCTGCTGTGGAGTTTATCCTGCCATGAATCGATCTAAAAGCTATGTCCGTTTAGTATTAATGCCAAGTTTAGTGCTAGTAATGTTACTTATCCCTTTCAGTGCAAGGGTGCAAACTCTCAGTGATATGGTGAGTGATGGCAAACCTTTAGCGTTGCGGGTTGGGGTCAGTGGAGAAGTAGGGCAAGTGCTAGTTAAGCAGGGTGAACAAGTGAGTAAGGGCCAGTTATTGCTCAAACTAGATGATACTGTTTTTAAGGCGCAATTAGAGGCGGCTGCTGCATATTTGGAACAAAGCGAAGCAAAAAGTAAATTGCATAAAGGCGATTATGAGCGCGAGCAAGAATTGTACGCAGAAGGTTCATCGTCTACGGTGCGATTGCAGCAGCAGGAAAACCAATGGCTGGCTAGTAAGGCAGAATATGCGCAGGCCAAAGCACAGCATTTACAGGCACAGCAGAGCTTGCGTTTAAGTACGATTAGTGCTCCAGTTGCGGGTGAGATAGTGGCGATTGCGTATGAGGGGCAGCGTGTTTTAATGGAAAGAGGCGATGCCGTATTGGTTAAATTGCAGGTGCGTTAAAAGTGATTACTAGAAAAAAAGCGGCTAAAAAGCCGCTTTTTTAGTATGCCTAAGCTGAGTTAGCGCTATTAGTTACGGCGTGCTCCTGGGTTACCGTTTTTGTAATACTTTTCACGATACTTCAAGTATACAGGTGTTGGGAAGTCCTTACCTTGGCGGTTGAAATAAATAGTAGAGCGATTGTTATGTGTGCCTGTTCGAATTACGCCGCTGAGCGCTTCCCCTGCGCCATTTACCATCGTCATGCTTCTGGCATCACCGAGGATACCGGTGGGAAGAATCACCAAGGTGCCGGTGCCTTCAGAACGTGGTTTCCAAATCCAACCATCTGGCCATGGTAGCGATTGAGCATCGATGTCGGCTGCTGCTGTTGCTCCAGGTTCTCCTGAACCTGAATTGGAACTACTACCGCCGCAGGCAGTCAGAGCTAATACAGACAGCAGCATTAAAATTTTAGAAAAGCGAGATAGGAGTCTCATAGTGATAATTTTTAGTTAAGGGTTAAAAACATTAAAAATTCATGCGCCGGAAATACTAGCTTAAACAGAATGAGAGTTAAACTCTTATCCATAAGAAATTATCTTGAATTGGATTAGCGGTAAATTTGTAACTACTAGTGGCTAACTCGATGTGGTTGCATATTTATTTAGTCAGCTAAACTTCAGCTAACAATCAGTTTCAGCTAAGACTTGTTTCAGCTAAGACTTATTGTGCGATATTGACCGCACAGTATTTAAATTCAGGAATTTTTCCGTAAGGGTCAATCGCTTCATTGGTCAATATATTAGCTGCAGCTTCATTAAAGCAAAAAGGCATAAATACTTCGCCTTTGCTGACTTGTAGACTGCTTTGCAGCTCGACTGAAAGCTCACCACGGCGCGATTTTACTTTTACGGTGTCGCCGCTGTTAAGACCTAATTGGGCGATGTCTTCTGGGTGCATATCAATAGCTGGTGAAGGCTCAATATGGTCAAGCACATCCGCGCGGCGTGTCATTGAGCCAGTATGCCAATGCTCTAGTTTACGGCCGGTCATCAAGATGAACGGAAACTCTTTGTCCGGCAGCTCGTCGGCACTGATGAGCCTTGCTGGCACTAGTTTGGCGCGGCCATTTTCAGTAGGGAAGTCATCGACAAATACTACTTGTTGACCTGGGTCTTTTTCATCGCTACAAGGGTAGGTAACTGCATCGTTCTCACTCAGACGCTGCCAGCTGATGCCGCTTAAGCTCGGCATCAAGCTGCGCATTTCTTCATACACATCGCCCGCTTCGCGTACAGGCCAATATAGGCCCATCTGATTGGCCATTTTTTGGATAATCCATAAATCAGGCATGGCTTCGCCAGGTGCATCAACCGCTTTGCGCCCGCGTTGCACGCGTCGGTCGGTATTGGTGACGCTGCCGTCTTTTTCTGGCCAAGCGGTGGCAGGCAGAATCACATCGGCAAAGGCGGCGGTTTCGGTCAAGAAGATATCTTGTACTACCAAGTGTTCTAGCTTGGCTAAAGCGGCACGCGCATGATTTAAGTTGGGGTCAGACATTGCCGGATTCTCGCCCATCATATACATACCGCGGATGGTGCCTGCATCGATGGCATGCATGATTTCTACCACGGTTAAACCGGGGGCAGTGCTCAGTTGTGTGTCCCACGCTTGCTGGTATTTATCGTTGTATTCTGGATTGTCTACGCGTTGGTAGTCGGGATACATCATGGGAATTAAACCTGCATCTGATGCACCCTGTACGTTGTTTTGTCCACGCAAGGGGTGCAAGCCGGTGCCAGGGCGACCGATTTGGCCGGTTATCATGCACAAGCTGATTAAGCAACGTACGTTATCGGTGCCGTGAATATGTTGCGATACGCCCATGCCCCAAAAGATGATCGAATTTTTAGCTGTGGCATAAGCGCGTGCGACTTCACGAATGGTGGCAGCATCAATGCCGCAAATGTCTTGCATCGCTTCAGGGCTAAATTGCGCAACGTTGGCTTTAACGTCGTCAAAGTTAGTAGTGCGCTTGTCGATGAAGTTTTGGTCGATCAAGTCTTCTTCAATGATCGTATGCAGCATGGCATTGATCAGTGCTACGTCGGAATCGGGCTTAAACTGTAAGAAGTGATCGGCATGGCGAGCTAAATCGATGCGCCTTGGGTCCAGTACCACTAGCTTTGCGCCAGATTTAACGGCGTTTTTGATAAAGGTAGCGGCCACAGGATGATTGCCTGTGGTGTTAGAGCCGATGATAAAAATAAGATCAGCGTGTTTGACGTCTTCCACTGGGTTAGATACCGCGCCCGAGCCGATGCCTTCTAGTAAGGCGGCTACACTAGAGGCGTGGCACAAGCGGGTGCAGTGGTCGATATTGTTGTTGCGAAAGCCTGTGCGCACCAGCTTTTGAAATAAATAGGCTTCTTCGTTACTGCCTTTGGCAGATCCAAAGCCGGCTAATACTTCATCGCCGTGCTCATCCAACAAGCTTTTAAGTTTGCCGCCCGCTGCTTTAAGAGCTTCGTCCCATGACACGGGCCGGAACATTTTGCTTGGGTCAGCTGGGTCAAAAAACTCGTTCATACCCTTAGGCACGCCTTCAATGCGGAGCATGGGCTGGGTGAGGCGCTCAGGGTGATGAATGTAGTCAAAACCATAGCGACCTTTCACACACAGGCGGCTGAAATTAGCAGGGCCGTCACGACCCTCTACTTTAATGAGTTTGTTGTCTTTGCTGTGATAGGTTAGCTGGCAACCTACACCACAATAGGGGCAGACGGAATTGGTTTCTTTAGTTCGCTCAGGCGCTTCAACTTGGTTGGTCAGCGCACCAGTTGGGCAAGCTTGCACGCATTCGCCGCAACCCACGCATAAGCTTTCGCCGATGGCGGCGTCGAGATCAAACTCAATGCGTGTCTCACCGCCACGTGAAGTGAGACCGATGACTTCATTGGCCTGTACATCTGAGCACGCACGTACGCACCGGGTGCAGACAATGCAAGCGCTGGCGTCAAATTTAAATGCAGGGTGAGAGGTGTCTTTATGGGTAAGTACATCGCTACTAAAAGGGTTACTTGCTTCGTCGATGTTTAGGTATTTTGCCCACTTGCTTAAATCATTTTGGGGCGCCAAAGAACTGGCATCTACATTTGATTGCAATAAGTTGATCACGCCTTTTTGTGCATTCTGTGCGCGCTCGTTTTGGCTGTGTACCACCATGCCTTCGGTTACTTCGCGACGGCAAGATGGGGCCAGTACACGCTCGCCCTCAATTTCAACTACACAGGAGCGGCAATTAGCTTCAGCGTGTTGCTTGGGGTGGAAGCATAAATTTGGAATTGCGACACCTTGGCGCTTGGCAACATCCAAAATGGTTTCGCCTGCTTGCGCTTGGCAAGCCGTGCCGTCAAGGGTGAAGGATATAGTGTTGGGCTTATTCATTAGCTGATTTCCTCAGGGAAGAAGCGTACGACAGAGCGTAATGGGTTAGGAGCAGCTTGGCCAAGACCGCAGATGGAAGCATCTTCCATGGTGACGCAAAGGGATTCGAGCAAATCGACATCCCATTTTTTTGCTTGCATGAGTTTGGCTGCTTTTTGAGTGCCCACGCGACACGGTGTGCACTGGCCGCAGGATTCATGTGCGAAAAAGTGCATGGCATTGATGGCAAGGTCTCGGGCTTTATCGTGTTGCGAAAACACGATTACGGCCGCTGAGCCGATAAAACAGCCGTGCTTTTGTAAGGTATCGAAATCCATCGGTTCATCGGCGAGTGAGGCGGGCAAAATGCCGCCGGATGCCCCGCCAGGCAAGTAGCCGTATAGCTCATGGCCATCTTGCATGCCGCCGCAATATTCGTCGATGAGCTCGCGCATCGAAATGCCCGCTGGAGCAAAATGCACGCCGGGTTTGTTGACGCGGCCGCTGATAGAGAATGAACGTAAGCCTTTGCGCTCACGCCGGCCTTCTTCAGCAAAATAGTCTGCTCCCTTGCGCAATAAAATGGGTACCCAGTATAAGGTTTCGCAGTTGTGTTCTAGGGTAGGGCGGCCATAAAGGCCTACTTCGGCAATATAAGGCGGACGCTGCCGTGGATAGCCGCGTTTGCCTTCGATAGACTCAATCATCGCCGATTCTTCACCGCAAATATACGCGCCTGCGCCGCGACGGATATCGAAGTTGGGCAGGTCGAAATCAGCCCATTCTTCCAGCTCGCTGATGGCTTGCTGTAAGGCTTTGATAATGGCGGGGTACTCATCACGCACATAAATAATGCAGTTTTGCGAATCGATTGCCCAGCCAGCAATCAAAATTCCTTCCAGCATGGCATGTGGTTGCTGCTCTAGGTAGACACGGTCTTTAAAAGTGCCTGGTTCGCCTTCGTCGATGTTGATGGCCATCCATCGCGGCGCATCTTGTTTACGCAAGATGTCCCATTTAGTGGCCAGCGGAAAGCCCGCGCCGCCTAGGCCGCGCAAGTTGGCTTCTTTTAAGGTTTCGATTACATTGTCTACACTGCGTTTGCCCGCAAGCAACTCTTTAATGGTTTGATAGCCCCCTTCATCCAGATAGCTTTGCATGCTGGAGCTCAGTGCTGGAGCCGTCACCTTGCCTTCAGTGACAGTGATCTCAATTTGCTTAGCGTCAGCGTGGTTAATTGGGTTTTGCCCCACCACTGCAACAGGCGCTTCGGCGCATCGGCCCACGCAAGGCACGCGCTGTACGCGAACGTTGGCGTCGCTATAAGTTTTTTCTAAGGTGTTGATTAAGGCTTCAGCGCCAGCCATTTCGCAGCTGATTGAGTCACACACACGCACAGTGATATCGGCCGGCTTGTCGCCGTCTTGAGCGATGTCAAAGTGGTGATAAAAACTCGCGACCTCATGCACCTTAACCGGGGCGAGTTTTAGCTCGTGCGCTAAGGCCAGCAAATGATCCAGTGATAGTTGCTTGTGGTGGTCTTGAATTAGATGCAGATATTCAATTAATAAATCGGCCTTTAAGTCGAGCCCTTTAAGCAGCGCTTGTACTTCGGACAAGGCTTCTGGGTTAAGGGCGCGGCCTTTGTTGCGCCGTTTGGGGCGATTTGCTTTTGATTTTGGTGGCATCTACAAACAGGCGCTTAGCGCAAATTGATTTATGGGATACTGCAATTTTGGATGGTAGCAAAGCTGCGAGCAAGAATCATCTTTGTGCGCGACAATCGGCGCTTTAAACACGAACTGGTCTAGCGCAGGTTCGATGCCTAGTTTGTTGGACTAACTGTAGCATGTCCTTGCTTGATCCAAAGCTTAATACCGTCGGTGACATTGTAAACAGTGCGGTAACCAACTTGGTCACTTAGCCAGTCTGCGACTAATTTTGTGCGCACGCCAGTGTGACAGATGAGGATGAGCGGGGTGTTAGTATCAGCGATGGGTTTGACTTGTCTTAACCAAGATTCAGTGTCGTATTTGCCCGCTTGATCAAAAAAGGTGACGGTGTGACTATTTTCAACGATGCCCAAGTCTTGCCATTCGTCGTCTCGTCGTAAGTCTATTAAGGCAGTGCCGGCATCAAGCAAGCTCTTTAGCTTTTTATTATCAATATTGATCACCTCGGCTTTTAATGCGCTGCTAAGTAAACTTAAGCCGATTAAGAAAAACATAGGCAAGATAATGCGTGCTTGGGTATGTTTGCAAATAATAAAATGAGTGGGCATAGCTTAAATATAGGCTTTAACTATAAATTGTGATCAGGTTCAAAGGAGCTATTGTACTTATAATTTGTGTTAATTTGCTTCTAGTTAAGTAACTGAACATAGATTATAGGGTTTAGCTGCTTTGAATGCGTGACATTGCGCGGTTTGGAGGGTATAAGAGCGCCCATGAATATTTTGTTAAGCAATGATGATGGTTATCTAGCGCCGGGCTTGGCTGCCTTGCGCGAAGCGTTGCAGCAATCCTTGCAAGGATTGGCAAGCTTAAGCATCGTGGCGCCTGAGCAAAACCATAGCGGTGCCAGCAATTCTTTGACCTTGACGCGACCATTGCATGCGCAGCAAGTAGGTGAGGATAGCTTTGCTGTTAATGGTACCCCAGCGGACTGTGTGCACATGGCTTTAACGGGGTTGTTGGATGACATGCCTGATATGGTGATTGCAGGGATTAATGCCGGTGCTAACTTGGGCGATGACAGTTTGTATTCGGGCACCATTGCTGCTGCGGTGGAAGGGCGGCATTTAGGTTTGCCATGCATCGCGGTGTCGCTGGCCGGACGTAAAGAAAAAAATTATGCGGCGGCGGCGCAGATTACACTTGATTTGCTGCACCGTTTGCAGCAAACCCCTTTAGAGCCTGATACTATATTAAGTGTGAATGTGCCAGATAGGCCATTTGAAAATATTAAAGGTGTGCGCGCCACACGCTTAGGGCAGCGCCATCCTTCGCAAGCGATGATTAGCGTTGAAGACCCACGTGGGCGAGAGGTATATTGGATTGGGCCTTCAAGCAATTCACAAGACGGCGGAGAGGGGACTGATTTTGCCGCTATTCGTGAAGGCTATGCTTCGGTAACACCGTTGCAGATTGATATGACACGCCATACGCAGTTGGATGTGCTGAGCAATTGGCTGCAAGATTGATCTATGAATGAACCTTTGCACACGGGTGTGGGTATGACTTCGATGCGCACCCGCCAGCGCTTGGTCGAACGATTGCGTAGCAATGGTATTGATGATGAGGCAGTGCTTGAAGTGATTGAGCGCACGCCGCGACACTTGTTTTTAGATGAGGCTTTGTCGCACCGTGCTTATGAAGACACGCCTTTGCCGATTGGGCATAATCAAACCATCTCCCAACCTTATATAGTGGCTTTGATGACCCAGTTAGTGGGTGCTAGCAAAAAACCGGTGAAGCGAGTTTTGGACATTGGCACTGGTTGTGGCTACCAAACAGCAGTTTTGTCACAGTTAGTGGATTGGGTGTTTACGATCGAACGCATTGAATCTTTATCAGGGGATGCTCAAGCGCGTTTGCAGGCTTTGCATTATAAGAATATTTCTTACCGTGTGGGCGATGGTTATGCTGGTTGGGCAAACAAGGCGCCGTTTGACGGCATTATCGTGGCTGCCGCGCCTGAGGCTGTGCCGGAAGCATTAGTGCAGCAGCTGGCGGTAGGCGGCAAATTGATTATCCCGGTGGGGTCTAGTACGCAGCAGCAGTTACAACTTATAGAGCGAACCCAAAACGGTTTTGTGCAAGAGGTGGTTACTGACGCCCATTTTGTGCCGCTGGTTAGCGATGAAGAAAGCTTATGAAATTATTTTCCTCGCTTTACGATAAAGTGCTGGATTGGTCGCGACACCGTTTGGCAGAACGCTATCTGGCCTTGATTAGCTTTGCTGAATCATCGTTTTTTCCGATCCCGGTGGTGCTGATGATGGCTCCCATGATGGTGGCCAAGCCCGAGCGGCGTTGGTATTTGGCCAGTTTGACCACAGTAACATCGGTGTTAGGTGGTATTGCAGGCTATTTAATTGGTGCTTTTTTGTTTGATTCAGTAGGGCAATCGATTGTTGATTTTTATAGTGCGGGCGACAAACTAATACAACTTAAAAATTGGTTTGATCAATATGGGGTGTGGCTGGTGCTGTTGGCAGGGGTGTCGCCGATCCCATATAAGTTGGTTACGATTAGTGCGGGTGCGCTTGGCTTGGCCTTTATTCCTTTTGTGATCGCGTCTTTACTTGGGCGCAGCGTGCAGTTTTTCTTTGTGGCGCTGATCGTACACTTTGGTGGTCCCAACTTAGAAGCTAATATTCGGCGCTGGTCAGAATACCTAGGCTGGGGGACATTAGTGCTGGCAGCGGTGGCTTATTTTTATTTGCGGCACTAAAAACGCATTTTTAAAGCCATTTGTCGGCAAAAAGCTGCATTTAATCGGTTTGTTTTAATATTTTTTAAGTGAGCTACTTAATTAGTTTTATATGATTTTGTCACTAAGTTGTTGTTTTTAAATGGTAGGCATAACAATAAATATTTTACTAAGCATTGTTTGCTTATTCAGTAAAAAGTCGGATATAATATCGGGCTGAAAGGAGCCTGTTTCCGACGTAATAACCTTTTTTAAGGATTAGCGGTTTTATTGCTTATTGCTTATATAAAAGGTTGAGATGCAAAGCTCTCTTCTTTTTTTAATGCTTTTCAGTATTATAAATTAAACCGGCCTAAACATAAGGTCGAAACTTAAAAATTAGGATCAATCGATATGACAAACTTACTTAAGAAATCATTGTTGGGCAGCTTAGTTGCTTCTTCAGTTGTTGTTTCTGGCTGTTCAACTTTGCAATCTGCTACTACTGGTTCAGATGAAGCAAGTGCAGCAGCAGAACTTGAAATGAAGGCAGCTGAAATTGAAGCGCGCGCTGCTGAATTAGATGCACGTGAAGCTGAGATGATGGCTCAAACTTCTACTTCGGAGTCAAGCTCTTCGTCTTCAATGGCTGCAATGGGCGATGACTTGTTGCCACCTAGCGCTGCGCCTGGCGAGTGCTATGCTCGTGTATGGGTAGATGCAGTATATGAAACTGTAACCGATAAAGTAGTTACGCGTGAAGCTAGCCAAACTATCGCGGTTGTTCCTGCTACTTATGAGACTGTAACTGAAGAAGTATTGGTAAGTGCTGCGTCTTCTCGCCTAGAGACTGTTCCTGCAACTTACGGTACTGAAACTGAAACTATCCAAGTAAGTGATGGTTCACGTGAGTGGAAGGTTGCATTGGGTGAAAGCTCTGCTGCAGCTAGCGAAGCTCTGTTGAGCGCAGCACGTGCTGGCGGCATTGATCTTGACGGTGCGACTCCAGGTATGTGTTTTCATGAGCACCAAGTTCCTGCTGAGTACGGTGTTGAGACACAGGAAGTATTAGTACGTGAAGCAAGCGAAACTGTTGACATCGTACCTGCGCAATACGAGATGGTTGAAGAAACTATCTTAGTTAAAGAAGCTTCAACTGAGTTGCGAACGGTGCCTGCTACTTATGACACTGTAACTGAAGAAGTGGTTGATAAAGCTGCGCACACTGTATGGAAGAAGGGCACAGGCCCAATCCAGCGCATCAACGAAGCAACTGGTGAGATCATGTGTTTGGTTGAAGTGCCTGCCACTTACAAGACCATTACACGCACTGTAATGACTTCACCTCCTCGAACTGAGACTGTTGAAATCCCTGCTGAGTACAAGACTGTATCTGTTAAGAAGGAAGTAGCGCCTGCAACTGAGCAGCGCAATGCTATTCCTGCTGAGTACAGCACTGTAAGCAAGCGTGTTAAGACTTCTGATGCATCATTTGTATGGCATGAAGTGAGCGACAACACGATGTCTGGTGATTCACGCACTGGTAATCAGATTTGTTTGACTGCTACTGAGCCTCAGTACAAGACAATTACTCGTACTGTTGAGACTTCACCTGCTTCAACAAGAACAGTTGAGATTCCTGCTGAGTACAAGACTGTGACTGTAACTAAGTTGGCAACACCTGCTTCTGAGCAAGTGACTGATATCCCAGCTGAGTACGGTACTGTTACTAGCCAGAAGTTGGTTGAAGAAGGTCACATGCAGTGGCGCTCAATTTTGTGCGACACAAACATGACAACTGGCCGTATTGCTGACATTCAACGCGCTTTGTCTGCAGCAGGTTACAACCCAGGATCATCTGATGGTGTAATTGGTTCACAGACTATGCAAGCTGTTAATGCTTTCCAGCGTGACAATGGCCTGCCTGTTGATCGTTACCTAAACATCGAAACTGTTAAGGCTTTGGGTGTAACACCTAACTAAGCTGCGATGTTGTAGCATCTTTGATTAGACGCTGAGTGCTTACTATGACTTG
The DNA here is from genome assembly GCA_938021685.1 of uncultured Gammaproteobacteria bacterium. Lineage (GTDB taxonomy): Bacteria > Pseudomonadota > Gammaproteobacteria > Arenicellales > Poriferihabitantaceae > JAAELZ01. The sequence goes on from CALIFM010000132.1 coordinate 24,528, forward strand.
GTGCTCTAATTTAAAGCATTCAGAAAAGCCGCGACTTGTTCGCGGTTTTTTTGTGTCTGTTGGTTTTGTTTGCCCAAAAAAAATCAGTGCTTACAAAAAGCCGCTTTTGTCTAAGTTTATGCCCGATGGGCTAGCGCTTAGCTTGTTAGGTTTAATTAAAGTATTGATTAAAGATAGCTTTCATCTTTTTAACTTTGAGAAATGTAAGGAAACATAGAACACAGCAGTGCGCCTATCTAAACAAATAAAAAGCGATTTTGGACAGCATAATTGCCGATAAGTGCAATGCAATTTGGAATAGGTTTGTTATAATCGCGCGCTTAAACTTGTAGATAAAGCCCCCGCTTTGCTTGGCTATGGCATGGCCTTGGGTTAAAAAGAACAAATTTTCAGCATTTTGAGGTGTTACGATGAGTAATGAAGTAAACCATAAGCGTAGGCGTATGTTAACTGCGGCTACTGCTGGTTTAGGTGCCGTTGGCGCTGGTGCAATGTTGGTGCCGTTTGGCATGAGCTTGGCGCCCAGTGAGCGCGCGCGCGCAGCAGGCGCACCGGTTGAGGTGGACATCAGTCTGTTGGAAGAAGGCCAACAGCTAACGGTTGAGTGGCGTGGCAAGCCGGTATGGATTGTGCGTAGGCCGCAGGCGGTGCTCGATGGTCTTGCTTCACTGGATAGTAAATTAGCTGACCCAGACTCAATTCTAGACCAGCAGCCTGAATATGCTCAAAACCCAACCAGGGCCATTAAGCCTGAGATTTCGGTATTAGTGGGTATTTGTACGCATTTAGGCTGCTCTCCGAAATACCGTCCTGAATTGGCGCCAGCCGATTTAGGTGCTGAATGGCAAGGCGGTTATTTTTGTGCTTGCCATGGCTCACGCTTTGATTTGGCGGGCCGTGTTTATAAAAGCGTGCCAGCCCCGACTAATTTGGTTGTGCCGCCCTACCAGTACCTGAGTGATACTGTTTTAGTCATCGGTGATGACGGAGGAGCAGCCTGATGGGTTTTATGAATTGGTTAGACGAACGCTTTCCGGCCACGAAGGTTTGGACAGAACACTTTAGCGAGTATTACGCGCCTAAAAACTTCAACTTCTGGTATTTCTTCGGCTCTTTGGCCTTTGTGGTGCTGGTGTTGCAAATTGTGACGGGCATTTTACTGGCAATGAACTACAAGCCCGATACGGAGCTTGCATTTGCTTCGGTGGAATACATTATGCGTGATGTGCCGGGTGGATGGTTTATACGCTATATGCACTCAACCGGTGCTTCGGCATTTTTTGTGGTGATTTATTTGCATATGTTCCGTG
>CALIFM010000133.1 GCA_938021685.1 uncultured Gammaproteobacteria bacterium
TAGAACAAAATAGCTTTTAGTTTTTGTCAGTGCGTAAATTAATTAATCTGTTTTTTTAATCAACTTCACATATACAATCAATTAGAACGTTTATTCTCCTTAAGCTATAGTACCCTCTAACATAAGACTTCTTATGTGAGATTCTTACCGTCTAGGCTTTTAAATAATTCGCGCGGTGCGAGTCGCCATTCATTATTTTGGAGAACTAAAATGTCATTAAAAAACTCAAAAACTGAGCAAAACTTGAAGGATGCCTTTGCAGGCGAATCGCAAGCTAATCGCCGTTACTTATACTTCGCTGCGAAGGCGGACGTAGAAGGTTATAACGACGTGGCTACGGTCTTTCGTTCAACTGCTGAAGGTGAAACAGGCCATGCGCATGGACACTTGGAGTATTTGGAAGAGTGCGGTGATCCAGCAACAGGCATGCCATTTGGTGGTAGTTCAGACAATCTGAAAACTGCGATTGCAGGTGAAACCCACGAATATACCGATATGTATCCGGGTATGGCTAAAACTGCACGTGACGAAGGACATGATGAGATTGCTGATTGGTTTGAAACCTTGGCTAAGGCCGAGCGTTCGCACGCCAACCGTTTTCAAAAAGCATTAGACGAGCTGGACTAACAGCTTGCTTTGGTGGCCTTGTTGGCTGCGGCAATGTTCGCTGCGGCCAGCAAGCACCCCTAACTTTTGTATATTTTTCCTATCTCTCTTAAGTAAAAAAACTGCGCTGCATCATGAAAGAAGGTAACTTAGCTGCCCCTACTCGTCATCCACTAGATTGGGAGTCAGATAACTTTTATGACGAAACCAAATGTTTAGATGAACTGGAGCGTGTATTTGACTTATGCCATGGTTGTCGCCGTTGCGTGAGCTTATGTAATTCCTTTCCTACTTTGTTTGATTTAGTCGACGAATCGACCACTTTTGAAGTGGATGGGGTAGATCGCCAAGACTATTGGAAAGTGGTGGATGAGTGCTACATGTGTGATTTGTGTTACATGACTAAGTGCCCTTACACCCCTCCGCACGAGTGGAATATCGATTTTCCGCACATTATGCTGCGCGCCAAGGCGATTAAATACAAAAAGGGTGAAGCGAAAAAGCGTGACAAACTGATTACCAGTACCGATGCTATTGGCAAGTTAGCCAGTATCCCTGTGGTGGTGAATGCAGTGAATGCTGCTAATAGTAATGGGCTGTTGCGTAAGGGCATGGAGAAGTTGCTTGCGATTGACGCAGATGCCCATCTACCGCCATATAGTTCTAAACATCTGCGTAAAACCAAGATTGAGAACACGGCTTCATCAGCGGTTGCTGCTGGCGAAACCAGCGGTAAAGTGGCCATTTTCGCCACTTGCTATGGTAACTATAATGAGCCAGATTTAGGCCATGATTTGATTGCCGTATTGCAGCACAACGGTATTGCAGTACAGCTAGTCGACAAAGAGCAGTGCTGCGGCATGCCCAAGTTTGAACTAGGCAACTTGGAGGCTGTGGCCAAGGCAAAAGAGGCTAACATTCCAGAGTTAGTAAAATGGGTGGATGATGGTTGGGATATCATGGCGCCAGTGCCATCGTGTGCACTGATGTTTCGCCAAGAGTTGCCGCTGATGTACCCCGATGATGCGGACGTGCAGAAAGTCGCCGCTGCGATGGTCGACCCATTTGAATATTTGATATTACGTTACAAAGCAGGAGCACTTAATACGGAGTTCAAAAGTCCGCTTGGTAAGGTGCTGCTGCATTCGGCTTGCCATCAACGGGTGCAAAATATCGGCCCGAAGACCAAAGAGGTGCTGCAGTTGGTGCCGGACACTACAGTACAAACTGCTGATCGTTGTTCGGGACACGACGGCACTTATGCGGTGAAGAGTGAGTCACGTGCAGCCTCAGTGAAGATTTGCAAGCCCATTGCGCGTAAAATCAAGCCTGGCGAGGTCGATATATACGGCAGTGATTGCGCCATTGCTGGCCACCACATCGAAGACATCTTGGATGATGACAGCATTGCAATGGCACACCCGATTTCGATGCTGCGCAGCGCCTATGGTATTTGATAGTTATAGCCTATATCTAACAATTCACACTATTTGAAAAATTCATTATGCCTTTAGCTAGAGCCGATTTATATTCTTTGGAAGATTATTACGCGATGCGCGGTGATTATCGAAAAAAGGTGATGGCGCACAAAAAAAATCGTAATTTGCCCGTCGGGCCGAATGCCACACTGTATTTTGAAGATCGTTTGACTATTCAATATCAAATTCAAGAAATGCTACGCATCGAGAAAATTTTTGATGCTGAGGGTATTGAGGAAGAATTAGAAACTTATAACCCGCTCATTCCCGATGGTCGCAACTGGAAGGCGACATTCATGATCGAGTTTGATGATGAAAGCGAGCGACGCAAAAAGCTAGCGGAATTCATTGGTATTGAAAAAACCACATGGGTACAAGTGGCTGGCCACGAAAAGGTATTTGCGATTTGTAATGAAGATCTAGTAGAGCGCGAAACCGAGGAAAAAACCTCGTCAGTACATTTTATGCGCTTTGAGTTGACGGAAGAAATGTGTAAGGATGCCAAAAGTGGCTCGGCGATTAGTGCGGGCATTGATTTGCCTGCTTACAATCATGCATCGGACCCAATGCCGAGTAATTTTGCTGATTCATTGCGGGCTGATTTAAGCTAAGTTTTGCTCTGTTGTTCTCTTTGTGTATTCGTTGGTGATCAGGAAATAAAAAAGCCCTAATATATGGGGCTTTTTTATTCTGTGCTTTAGCGAGTCGCACCTATATGAAGTTGGTGCTGGGAACGGCTAGAGTCCGTATGGAGAATAACATAAACTTAGTTTTGCTCCCCTTGCCCGTAAACTTCATTATGCTCTCCTGGAATGTAGTTGTTCCAAGTGCCAGACCACGGCTCTTTTCTGATATATAAAACGGGAACAGGAGTGGGGGTAGGTGTGCTGGTAACATTGTCATATACGTACACACGTGTAGCTGCTGCCATCACTTTGTCAACTGAAGACAGTGGTTCTAGCCAAAACCAACGGCTGATGCTCCAGCTGTTGGCAGCTAGCACCGCACCGGCCACCAGTGGAGCTGCAAATGAGGTACCCGAGTAAGCATTTCCTTCGGTGTTGCCAACCGCCCAAATATCAACACAAGGGCCACGATTTGAGTAAGGCATAGTGTAATTTGAAGCATTTATTGCACCAACGGTAATGACTTCCGGCATTCGGGCTGGCGTTTGCAGACAAGCATCTCTAGACTTATTGCCCGCTGAGACAATATAACTTAAATCGGTAGCTGCGACTGAGCCACGAATCGCATCTTCTATTGTGCTGATGGTATCATCATCCGCGTAATATTCATCGTCTCCCGTAGATATATAATCTTCTAGATCAAGATCAGTTTGCCAACCAAAGCTTATATTCACAACTGAGTTTTTAACATTATGATCAACGATGTATTGCGCGATCCACTCGATAGCCTGCGCCACCTTAACCGCTTTATGAATACGGCACTCCATAAAACCTACATTTTCAATCGCCGCCGGGTCGTAATTTATATAGATTATGGCGTCGTACGCCACTTTCACTGGATGAATCCAAGCACGTTTTGCCACACCAAGTGTATTGCCGGCAAGAATATTGGCCACAGGTTCGCCGTGAACATCGCAAGTGTTACTTGGGTCGTTTTCTCCGGTCGCATCAAAACCATACTTTATCCGGCTGTACCATCCATCGAGCCCATCTAGGCTACCAATATATTTAAATTCATCACCGCCGCGTGACATGCCTGTATCAATAATAAAGGCGTGGTAATGAGGTTCATCATTATTTTGGTCACTTCCCCACCATTGATGGCGAAAAATATTATCTGTCGCATTACCACGTTGATCACTATGATCTAACAATCTAAATACATCGCTCCCATCGCCATACTGATAGACGTCGTTGCCAGCCAAGGTAGGGCGGCGGCTCATGTCGCGCACGGATTTAACACGGCTGTCTCTAAGTAATTGATTCACTTGGTCTGGTGTCAGCTGCGCGGCAAAGCCTTGCAGAACCAACTTGAAAGTAGAATCAATCTGCGCGCCAACCGAATCAGCCAGTATATGGGCGTTGCTGTCTAAATCGCGGCCTTCATCTTCAGCTTGCTTGATAAAAGCATCGCTGTATTGAACCATGTGCGAGCCTTTCCAATCTAATATCGAAAAACTTACATCTAGTACTTCACTATCGGTAGCCAGTTGAAACCGCCCACCCCATGGGGCGCCGGCTAGATAAGTGAAGTCTTGGGCGTCATCGAGTGTAATAACACGGCCGTTGATACGTGCAGCGGTGCTACGTTGGCTGGGCAAGCGGTAGCGGTTATGGTCAGTTAAATGGGGTTGGTCGTATAAATACAGATTCGCGGTCGCAACCCGCGTGTTTGGGTCAGCGATGACACGGCTTATTTCATCGGCATCGGCTCGCGCTGAATTTGACGTGACGGTCAAGTTGTATAACTTAAGCGGCTTACCATCTACTTCGATGACAAAGGCTTGGTCGCTTAACGGTGTTTTGTGCTCATCACCTTGAGCATAGGCGTTTTGGCCCATAAGTGATGCTATTAACATTAGGCTGGCAGTAAGCGCCATAGTACGGTGGGTGAAACTGAATGATTTTAATAATATAGACATCTATATTGCTCCTTAGTGGTTTATAATTATTTATAATGACCCCTGCTATAGTGGGTCAGGAAAAGTCTTAAATTATCATATATGTTCTTGTTAGGAGATGTCAATAAAGCAAGTTTAGCGGTTCGTGAACCTGATAGTTTACTAGTAATCTGAGTTATCGGGCGCGTGCAGTAGTGTACTGTCGTATTTGGGTAAATCATCGTGCATTTCAAGCCACGGCAGTTTACTTTGCCAGTTGACGTGGAAGGTAGGCTTAAAATCATTAGGGTCTTCTAAAGAAGCTGCGTAGAGATGCATGCCTCCTGCATAATGATCTGCTTCAAACCCCATTGGCGACCCGCAGCTTGCGCAAAAATATCTGCTAACTCCTTTGGAACTTTCGAATGTTTTCGGGGTATCTCCTAGCCATTTGAAATTTTTAAGGGACACGCCTAGCCAAGCCACCACGGGTGCAGCGCAATTGCGGCGGCAATCATCGCAATGGCAATAGCAAGCCCAAGTGATGTCACCTTGGAACTCCCAAGTTGTTTTTTTGCACAAGCAATGGCCGCATGTAATCATAATGATGTCGTGATGGTTTGTTAGGATTTTGTCAATGGTAATACTTTAGACCGTACTGGCGGCGGGGTGTTGAGTGTTGGCTGCTCAAGCTTAAAATACGCAACGGTTAATTCTCCGATCTGATCAATTAAGGCAATTTGGTCAACATCACCGCGCTTGTCTAGTAAGTCACCGCGAATCGCTCCAAGTGCGTCTAGCACTGTATATGCCTCGATGGGTTGGCGGATATTTTGCAGTTGGTGCGCCGCGTAAACTTCAAACAGTACTTGGCGCGTAAGACTGTAATGAATGGCGTTGGGGTCGAGAAGCTCGTCCAGTTGCTTGGCATCGGCATTGAGTGGAAACCGATGCCCACCCAATTGCTGCGCGACAGTCGTGCAGTAATGCACGAACGTAGATAGTTCAGGTGAGCTGGGAGTTGATGATTTGCTCATGTTTGTTGCTCAGCCCCTAAGCCTGCAGCTGACTTAAGCGATTGCTGTTCTAAAGCCCAGATAACATGCTCTTGCACGATTTCATTTGGGTAATCAAGCCGTTTGCGCAGTGCGATCACATTGGCTTCGTTGTAAGGAGCGTTGCCAATAGCAATCGCGATATTACGTAGCCAGCTAACGTGGCCAATACGACGGATGGCCGAGCCTTCAAGGCGGTTTAAGAATTGTGTCTCGCTCCATGCAAATAAGCTGAGCAAGCTAGCAGTGTCCAAGTTATTGCGCGGCGCAAAATCAGCTTCTTCAGTTTGTGGGGCAAAGCGGTTCCAGGGGCAGAATAGCTGGCAATCATCACAGCCATAAATGCGGTTGCCCATAGGGATACGCAACTCTTCAGGGATAGAGCCGTGATGTTCGATGGTTAAATACGAGATGCAACGGCGCGCATCCACCACATAGGGCGTAACGATGGCCTGTGTGGGGCATACATCGATACAACTGGTGCATTCGCCGCAGTGCGCACTAGTAGGTTGCTTGAGTTCTTTGTCAGGTGGCGGGCTTAAATCAAAATCGAGATAAATTTCGCCCAAGAAAAACCATGAGCCTTGCTCGCGGCAGAGAATATTAGAGTGCTTGCCTACCCAGCCAAGGCCCGCTTGCGCGGCGATGGGTTTTTCTAGCACCGGTGCGCTATCGGTAAATACGCGATGTCCAAAGGGGCCAACAAGGGTTTCAATGAATTTGGCCAACTTAGCCAAACGTTGGCGCATTAGCTTATGGTAGTCGCGCCCCAGTGCATAACGAGATATATAAGCTTGATTGGGCAGCTCCAACGCATCAATCGCTGTTTGTTGTGGCTGCGTTAAATAATTCATCCGCAGGCTTAGAATGCTGACGGTGCCGGGGATGAGCTGCGCAGGCTGGGTACGGCGCAAACCGTGCTTCTGCATGTAATGCATTTGGCCATGAAAGCCTTTATCAAGCCAATCAAGTAATTGCACTTCGGCCTCACTTAGGTCTATTGATGACACGCCCACATCGGCAAAGCCCAGTTGTATAGCATGTTGTTTGATCTTTACTAGCAATGCACTTGCATCGTGAGCTTGGCTGCTGTTGATGTTCGCATCGGGCTTGGTTGTGTCCTTACTGGGCATCATATAGATAATATAACGCACAGCAGCCAGTAAATTATGGCAATTCGGGTTAAAATCAGGGGGTTTAATGGTCTATTAATTCTATTGGGTCTTATGGAGCAAGCTTTGCAACGTACTTTCTTGGAAGACGAAACGGCCACTGCGAAATTTGCTGCCTCGCTGCTGCCACTGTTGCACGCAGGTGATGTGGTGTATTTACAGGGGGATCTCGGCGCAGGCAAAACTACGTTAACGCGTGCCTTACTGCGGTTGCTTGCTTATACAGGTACGGTTAATAGCCCAACCTATACACTTATTGAATCATACCAATTACCTCCATTTGATTTGCACCATTTTGATTTATACCGTTTAAAGTCGGCCGATGAGTTGGAAGCATTGGGCGCGCGTGATTTGTTTGATGCAGGTAGTGTATGCATGATTGAATGGCCGCAAAACGCGCAAGACTGGTTACCAGGGGCTAACATCGTGGTAGAGATTGAACATGCCGAGCAGGGGCGCTGGGTGCAAGTACAAAACAATAAATTAGACTAAAGAAGATGAAGCAATTGCGCCTTGCATGGCAGGCCGTTATTTTTATCGTGTTGCTCAGCCTTGGGCCATATGCCTTAGCTGCTAGCCAACTTAAAGATATCCGTGTCTGGCATTCGCCAGAAAATTCACGCGTGGTATTAGATTTTTCTGAAGAGCCGGATTATAAAGTTTTCTTTTTGGAAAACCCAGCGCGCTTTGTTGTTGACACTAATAATGCCAGTAGCGTGGTCAGTGTGCCGCCGCCTAGTCAGGCTGGGCCATACTTGAAAAGCTTCCGCCTTGGCCAGCCAAAGAAAGGCGTAGTGCGTTTAGTGTTGGATTTAAAACAATCGGCGCAGATTAAAAGCTTTTTGCTTAAGCCAGCCGCGGGCTTTCGTTATCGCGTGGTGTTAGATATTTCTGCAAAGCCTGGTGAGCAAGGGATTGTTGCGGCGAAGCCATCCAACAGCAATGTTGCAACGGCAGTTAAGCCTAGCGCTTCCAGCCCTCCAGTGGTACGTAGCCAAACACAAGGCCCGATCTTAGTAGCAATTGATGCTGGTCACGGCGGTGAGGACAGTGGTGCGGTGGGTTTACGTAGTCGCGAAAAAGACATTGTGTTATCAATAGCCAAGCGGCTGAAAGCCAAGATTGACGCCCAGCCTAATATGCGTGCGTTCTTAACTCGCGAAAGTGATTATTTTATTCCGCTACGCAAGCGCATTAAACTGGCGCGGACCAAAGATAAGCATCCGGCTGATCTATTTGTCTCAGTACACGCTGATGGATTCCATAACCCAGCAGCGCGTGGCTCATCGGTGTACACCTTGTCATCTAAAGGTGCAACTAGTGAGGAGGCGCGCTGGTTAGCGAATCAAGAAAATGCCGCGGATTTGGCGGGTGGCGTGAGTATTGGTGACCACGACCCTGACGTGGCTAAGACGTTGCTGGATATGTCGATGAGTAACACCAGCCACGAAAGCATTGTGCTGGCTAGGGCAATTTTGATGCAATTAAAACGCATTGGTAAAGTGCACAGTCGCAGTGTGGAAAGGGCTGGCTTTGTGGTGCTTAAATCACCCGACATCCCATCGGTGCTGGTGGAAACAGCGTTTATTACCAACCCCAGTGAAGAATCGTTATTGCGCAGTTCTAGTCATCAAGATAAATTGGCGAATGCTGTGCTAAGCGGCATTAAGGATTATATTGGTAAATCACCCACCTTGGCTGCTAGAATGCGGCCATGAATCGCCGTAAAATTGCCTTACTGGATGAGCGCTTAATCAATCAAATTGCCGCTGGCGAAGTCATTGAACGGCCAGCGTCCCTGCTTAAAGAATTATTAGAAAACAGCTTGGATGCAGGTGCTGACAAGGTCTCTATCGAGATAGAGAACGGCGGTATTCAACGAGTGCAAGTGGCCGATAACGGAGCGGGCATTGCCGAAGATGAATTGCTGCTAGCGATGTCGCGCCATGCCACTAGCAAGCTGCAACATTTTGACGACTTGTATTCTATATCTAGCCTTGGTTTTCGCGGCGAAGCACTGCCCAGCATTGCAGCCGTGTCCAAGTTGACTTTAAGCTCAAAGGTGGTAGGCGCTGATTCAGGTTATCAGCTGGAGTGCTTTGGCGGTAAGCTGCGCGGTGATCCACGGCCACTGGCGCGCCAAAACGGCACCACTGTGCAAGTGAAAGACTTGTTTTATAACACACCTGCACGGCGTAAATTTTTGCGCACTGAGCAGACGGAATACAAATACATTGATCAAATTATCCGGCGTTTAGCTTTATCGCGTTTTGATGTGGCTTTTAGTTTAAGCCACAATGGGCGTAACAAGCTTGAATGTATGGCTGCGGATGATGAAGTACAACAAAACCAACGTATTGAGGCTTTGTGTGGCGCGCAGTTTGCACAAAACTCACTTCACTTTACTAATGAACAAGCTGGTTTGGCTTTACGTGGCTGGGCCGCGCTACCAACTTTTTCGCGTAGTCAACGTGACTTGCAGTACTTTTTTGTTAATGGCAGGGCCATTAAAGACCCACTGATTGCCCATGCTGTAAAGCGTGCCTACGCCGATGTGCTTTATAGTGGTCGTCACCCAGCTTTTGTGTTGTATTTGGCTATTGAGCCCAGCGAAGTCGATGTAAATGTGCATCCAGCTAAAACCGAAGTGCGTTTTAAAGATACGCGCCGAGTACATGACTTTATCTATCGTAGTCTGAAAAACCTCATTGCTGATGTGCGCCCTGGTGATAATGCCCCACCTGCTAGAGCCAGCTTGGGCGACGAACAGGGGGCTTTATCATCGAGTGATGGTTTGGCAAACAACAGTGCGCTACGTGATTATCAGCCTCATGTTACCCCTACGAAGCAGGGTGCGTTT
>CALIFM010000134.1 GCA_938021685.1 uncultured Gammaproteobacteria bacterium
GTTGTTATTCAACTGCTCTTCAGGAGCAGGATTTACACCCTCTTTGTTACCACGCAGCTTAGTGATAAAACCATTTAAAAAACAAGCCAAATTTTTGTCCTGGCAACGCTGATAGCCCTCATCCTCTTCTTTTTTGAGCCATTGCTGCACTTGAGCAGGTAATACTTGCGCACCACCTAGATCAAAAATACCGACCATATCGTTATCTTGGTAATTATATAAGTAGCGAATGCGGCGTAAAACTTCGTTATTGGTCATTGAATGCTAGGGTAAGAGTTTATTGTTTATTTTAGTTCAATTTCAATAAACGCATATTCATAATCGCTGACATTAATCACATTATGTTCAACCCCTGCTGGGCGGTTATAAGATTGGGCTGTCTTCATCGTAACAATATCGTTACCACCTTTGGTTTCAATCAATAACTTGCCGTCCATCTCTGGTACTACGATATAGTCATAAGCATGTTTGTGCCAGCCTGTTTCTGCTTGCGGCGCAAAACGCCATTGGGTAACGACTACTTTTTCGTTTTCTATCTGAATAATAGCTTTAGCTTTTTCTCTTATCATTTTGTTTTAAAATTATATTTTAAATATAAACAAGAAAACTAACGCTATTAGAGCTGGCAATGCCTGCACTTTTAAAATAGATCGTTTGGCAGTCAATCCACCATAAATACCTGCGATCAACACACAAAAAATAAAAAACACTTGCAGCTGCCATCCAAAGAATTCATTGGGATGGAATAAGCCCCATAGCAAGCCTATGGCCAAAAAACCGTTATATAAACCTTGATTGGCGGCCATTACCTTCGTGTCTTTTGCTTGTTGCTCACTAGTACCAAATACGCGCCGCCCCCTAGGCTTAGTCCATAAAAACATCTCGAGAATCAAAATATAAATATGTTCAAGAGCAATAAGTCCCACTAGAAATTTACTAATCGTTTCCATTTAACTATGCTGTAACAGCGAGCACAAGCATTTCGATTTCTAGGGTATAAACAGCCTCTAAGATTACGAATTGAGCTTGATATTGTTGCATACCTGATTTGCTTCCTAAGCTTTTTTTGCTACTTACTAAGTATTATGTAGTGCTAATTTAAATGAGGCGTTGTGATAAAATATGCTTTCATATCCAATTACCTCTGCAGGTTGCATGGCTTAGCTTAATTAAGAGCCATCATTTAATATGGGCAAAGCCAGTAAACCTCTTTTTTCTTACCGCCCTTTTTGGGCTAAGCGCTTTGGTGCTGCTCCTGTGTTACCAATGTCCCGCGCGGAAATGGATAATCTTGGTTGGGATAGCTGCGATATTATTATCGTAACAGGTGATGCTTACGTTGACCACCCTAGTTTTGGCATGGCCATGATTGGCCGCCTGCTGGAAGCACAAGGCTTTCGAGTCGGCATTATCGCTCAGCCAGATTGGGCTTCAGCAGACGCATTCAAAGCATTAGGCCGCCCTAATCTGTTTTTTGGCATTACTGCTGGCAACATGGATTCGATGGTCAATCGATACACCTCGGACCGCAAAGTACGCTCAGATGACGCCTACACCCCCAACGGCGAAGCAGGCAAGCGCCCTGACCGTTCAGTGTTAGTGTACTCGCAGCGCGCTCGTGAGGCTTACAAAGATGCTAATGTGGTGATCGGCGGCATCGAAGCCAGCCTACGACGCATTGCGCATTACGATTACTGGTCAGACAAAGTGCGCCGCTCAGTGCTACCCGATTCTAAAGCCGATATCTTGCTGTTTGGTAATGCCGAGCGTGCTGTGGTTGAGCTGGCGCATCGCCTTGCTGCTGGTGAAGCCATTAAGGATATCACCGATATTCGCGGTACAGCTTTCATGCGCAGCGAGTTGCCCGCCGATTGGTCGCATATCGATTCCACCGATATTGATAAGCCTGGCAAGGTGCAGGCTGAGCCCGACCCCTATCAAGCCCAGCCTGATTGTGAACAAAAAGAGCAACGATCTACTGAAGTAGAGGCAGCAGGATCAGTTAAAGTCGATTTACCTATCGTGCCTGCACGCAGCCAAACTTTCATCCGTCTACCTTCGTATGAGGTAGTAAAGAACGATAAAGTGCTGTATGCCCACACTTCTCGGGTGTTTCACTTAGAAACCAACCCTGGGAATGCACGTGCTTTGGTGCAGCGCCATGGCAATCGCGATATCTGGTTGAATCCACCGCCCGTGCCGCTTAGTACTGAGGAATTCGACCCTTTGTTTGAATTGCCTTATACCCGCCGCCCTCACCCGAGTTACGGCGATGCCAAAAACCCTGCTTGGGAGATGATTCGCTTTTCAGTGAACATCATGCGTGGTTGCTTTGGTGGTTGCACCTTTTGCTCGATTACTGAACACGAGGGGCGCATTATTCAAAGTCGTTCAGAAGATTCAGTGGTACGCGAAGTAGAAACTATCCGTGATGAAGTACCTGAGTTTACCGGCTTTATTTCTGACTTGGGCGGCCCAACGGCAAATATGTACCGCTTGTTATGTAAAGACAAAACGATTGAGGAGTCATGCAGGCGGCTGTCGTGTGTATACCCAAAGATATGTAAAAATTTAGGCACTAATCATAAGCCCTTAATTAACTTATATCGTCGTGTACGCGGCATTAAGGGTGTTAAGAAAGTGGTGGTAGCCTCGGGCTTACGTTACGATTTGGCGATCGAATCGCCTGAATACGTTAAAGAGCTGGTCACTCATCATGTCGGCGGCTATTTAAAGATCGCGCCAGAGCACACAGAGCAAGGCCCCTTATCAAAAATGATGAAACCAGGTATTGGCGCCTACGACCGATTTAAACAGCTGTTTGACCGCTATTCAAAGCAAGCAGGTAAAGAGCAATACTTGATCCCTTACTTCATCGCAGCGCACCCCGGCACTACTGATGAAGATATGCTCAATTTGGCCTTATGGCTAAAGAAAAACAAATTTCGCCCTGACCAAGTGCAGGCCTTTTTACCGACGCCGATGGCAGTCGCCAGTGCCATGTATCACACAGGCTATAACCCACTTGGACGTATTCGTAAAGACTCGGAGCAAGTTAGCGCGATTCGTGGCTTAAACCATAGACGCTTGCATAAAGCCTTCTTGCGCTATCACGACCCGCGAAATTGGCCAGTGCTACGAGAAGCATTGCGCAATATGAAGCGCGAAGAACTTATTGGCAGCGGTAAAAATTGCTTAGTGCCGAAAGAATCGTATCGCGAGCTAAAACAAAACCGCATGAACAAACGGCACAGTTCAGGGAAAAAGCGCGAATTTTACACTGCTAGAACCACGCACACGCGCGCCGAAGGTAAACGCACCCGCAAGCATTAAAACATAGCCGCATTTCTCTGACTTTCTTTCTGCTATTAGGCGGCGCTTTTTTCCATCGCCCACAAAGCAGCTGTGCCGTCATATAGACATTGCATGATGTCTGCCTCCGTTACCCCTAAGCGTGCGCTTGGTGATATGTCTACTAAACCGTCACTTCCTGCATCTGAATGCTCACCGCCAGCGCCTCTGACTGCTAAGTTAAGCGGCTTTGCAGCTTCTTGCAAACGACTTAAGTCAGTGCCATTAGCGGTTAAGTGCGGCAATTTTAAATGCAAACTAGCACGCATAGCTGTGCCTAAATTAGTGGGGCAGCTGCTGACATTCCCATAATTTGGCAAAGTAGAAAATTCTGGTAAATGCTGACTTAATGTTTTCAGGCCTGTGTGCAAACGGCCAAACAAAGCATTCAAGTCGCCTCCTTGCTGCATAGTCATAATACGTAAGTGGTCTTCTTCACCCACCCATACTAAAAAATCTTCTTGCTCACTAACAAACATGCCGCGCCCATAAGGCCAGTGATCACTGATCCCCGCTGCATTTAAGTAGCTGTCACCGCTCATGTCTTTAAAAAATTGGCGCGCATCGACGCGCTTTAAATAGTCTTGCTGGCTGATCAAATTGGGTGAATCTGGAGTCAATGAAAAATATTGCCCTGCAAAGGTGGGGATTTCTGATAACTGCTCAAACGCCGTTAGTGCACACTCTTCTAACTCAATGCGCTCTTTTTGGCTAATGCCAGCTGTTAACGGAAACCCTTGTAGATTGCGTCCCACTCGTACCCGCATTGATACATCGGCCAGTGCTGGATCTATCTGCTCTAAGTGGCAAGGCTTGGCATTCCAATTATGTTGTTGCACCATTGAAGCAGCGTTCTCAATGCCGTGTGTATCGCAAATAACAGGATCCAGTAGAGGGGCAAACTGCTGGTAGTCTTGCGCTTGCAGGGCATAAGCCCCTGTATGACTTTGTGGATTAGCCACACCGGAATTGACCATACGCATTAGATGCGACTGCGAAGACTCATCTAATCCGAGAAAATACTCTTCAGAAAAGTGTTTCGCCATCAAATTCTCTGGATACTGCTGCTTGATACGCGCCACTTCTTGTAACCATTCTTGTTTATTCATATGCCTTCATGCTTATTATGGTTCGTTTTAAAGTTCGCGCAAATTGGCGCACACCATCAATTAGTAGCTGCGATTGGTCGCCACATCATACTACACAGTTAGCATTAGCTGCATTCGGGTGAATAAATTTCATATTCCTCGTCATTCGACATATAGCCACTAATATTGATTGATGTTAAATATTGCTCTCCCAGTGCTGCGGCCACCACGTGTTTATTGTGAGCACTAATATCGGGGCTACTTAGATAGTCGCTCACTGGCATCCACTGTGCCTTGCAGAGCTCTTCGGAGTCCATCGTAATATTAAAGCTCAAAGGCTTAAGTTTGCACACGGCATAAATATTAGAAGTGCCAAATTCACCAATATGATGATGGCGAAAGCACACGACGCCCTCAAACTGCGTTTTAATGCCTGTTTCTTCAAATACTTCTCGCACCGCGCCATCGGCAATATGTTCACCGCGCTCCAACATCCCTCCGGGCAATTTAAAATAGTTAGGTTTACTATTGAAGTGACTTTTTTCTACCACAGCAAGAATATGTCCATCATCAGACAATACCACTGCACCTGCCCCAATGGTGTGAGTAGCAAAACCTGGCACAAAAGCATTGGCCTGCAAACGTTTAATCATGGTTACATGATCATCATCACAATGATGATAGCTAAAGCCTTGTGCTAAGGCCATTGAAATGAGATGCGAAAAGTCAGGCCCTAATGATAACCAGATGAGTTTATGAGCTTGTTGCTGCCAGTGCTGTTGTGACTCCAGTAAAGCTTGCAAAAAAACCTTAGGATCGGCTGGCAATGCCTCTCCGTCAACATGAATGCCGTTGTATTTATCAACAGTACAAGTTAACGTTTTCATAGTGCTGCTGATTAGGCTTAATGTTAGGTGTTATCTACGGCCACGCACTTTAGCGCGTCCTCGAGCTGGTCTAACATCGCCCGATAAACGAGCAATCTCCTTACCATCTAAATTACGGTATTTGCCGGGCCGCAAATCACGTGGCAATTGCACTGGTCCATAGCGCAAACGACTTAAGCGGCTGACTTGGCAATCAACTGCTTCCCACAAGCGACGCACTTCACGATTGCGCCCTTCTTTGAGCACCACGTGCACCCAACTGTTGCGTTTGTCGTTTTCACCGTGCTGCAGTTGGATACTTTCAAATTTCATCAGGTGGCCTTCAATTTCAATACCTGCGATCAGCTGCTTGAGCTTGTCTTGGCTAATCTGGCCATAAATACGGCAACGGTATTCGCGCTCTAATTCCATGCTAGGATGCATCAGCTTATTGGCTAAGGCACCATTCGTTGTGAATAGCAATAAACCTGTGGTATTGATATCTAGGCGACCAATCGACACCCAGCGTGCTCCGCGTATCTTAGGCAGTGCTTTGAATACCGTGGGCCGTTTCCCCGGGTCACTTCGTGTACAAACCTCGCCTTCAGGCTTGTGGTACATCAGCACACGAGTGTCTTTATCAAGGCTTTTTTCCTGCAAGGGTCGGTCATTCACCAAAATCACATCTTCGGGGGTTACACGGTCACCTAGCTTGCTAACAGCACCATTGACCATAACCGCACCTTTCTTAATCCAGCCTTCCATTTGACGCCGTGAACCATAACCTCTGTCAGCCAGTAGTTTTTGCACCCGTATGCCTGCTAGCGGCTCTACTGCATCAGCAGCTGCAGCATCACCTTCTTGTGCATGTTCAGACTGCTCGGTAGGTTCACCCTCACCAGTCTGTTTGGCTAAACGGCCGGTTTGCCACACAGAGTGCTGTGCTTCTTGTTTAATTTTTGCTTGGCGGCGCGTGCTGCGCATAGAGCCCGCTTTAGCTGTATTGGCGCGATTTGTTTTCGGTCGTAATGGGCCTTTGCGGGCAGTGCCTTTTTTAGAAGCTACTTTGTTCGAAGGCTTTCCTTGTTTAGCGCTCATTCCTCTTCCGTTTTATCCGCCGTTTCCAATTCAGAACCATGCTGAGCATTGTCTTCTTCTAGGCCAGCATTAGCTTCCTGGCTTTGCAATGACGCAATGCTTAAATTCATTTCACGGGCAATTTCATCCAGCTCGCGTGGCTCTTTTAAGCTGGGTAATTCTTTAAGTGAAGCCAAATTAAAATAGGCTAAGAATTCGCTAGTCGTCCCATAAATACTAGGCCGCCCCGGCACATCACGCTCTCCCACTTTTTTAATCCACTCACGCTCCAATAAGCGTTGCATGATATCGCTACTGACGGATACTCCGCGAATTTCTTGAATATCACCGCGCGAAACCGGTTGGCGATAAGCAATAATTGATAAGGTTTCCATTAAAGCACGTGACAAGCGCGGCGGTTTGGTTTCATACAGCTTTTCGATCCACGTTGAATATTGTGACTTGGTTTGAAAACGATAGCCCTGTGCAACTTTAACGAGCTCAATGCCACTTTTCTCATAATTAACCGCCAAGGAATCTAGTGCGCTTTGCACCGTTTTGCGCTCAGGCCGCCCCTCTTCAGGGAATAAGTTTAGTAAACGCGTAATCGATAACGGTTCTTCAGCTGCGCTTAGGACAGCTTCTAAAATAGGCTCTAAAACTGGATTTTTGTTGTTTTGCTCGCTCATGAAGCAACCTGTACGTGAATAGGTGAAAAACATTCATTCTGCACCACCTCTAACAAGCCATCGCGCACCAGCTCTAAAACAGCGATAAAGCTGATAACAACACCCTCACGCCCTTCATCATAGATGAATAAATCTTCAAACTGCATTCGCTTACCTAACTTTAAACGGTCTAAGATATCCACCATGCGCTCACGCATACTTAAACCTTCAGCACGCACATGATAGCCCTCATTTTGCTGTGCACGCTGCATTACATTGCGAAATGCAACAGCCAAATCATTTAAACTGGCATGCGGTAAGTTTTCAGGTGTTAAGTGACGCTCGAAATGTACTTGCGTTAAAAACAGCTCTCGCTCTAAACGTGGGCGTTCATCCAGTGATTTAGCGGCTTGTGAAAACTGCTCATATTGTTGTAATTGCGCAATAAGTGCCGCACGCGGATCGCCTTCAAACTCTTCTTCTTCAGCCTCTTGACGCGGTAACAGCAAGCGCGATTTAATTTGTGCCAGCATCGCAGCCATTAGCAGATATTCCGATGCCAAATCTAAACGAATTTTACGCATTAGCTCAATATATTCCATATACTGTGCAGTGATTTGTGCAATAGGAATATTGAGTATATCCAAGTTTTGCTTGCGAATTAAATATAGCAGTAAATCCAGTGGGCCTTCAAATGAATCAAGAAAAATTTCCAGAGCTTCAGGTGGAATAAATAAATCATCCGGTAGTTTAGATAAAACCTCACCGTGAACTTTGATTTGTGCCTGCGCTGGGTGATTCATCGCTTAATTATAAACGTAAACCGTGCCCACTGCTTCGCGCACTGACGCCAGTGTTTCGTTTGCGGCCTGTTGTGCCTTAGCATTGCCTGCGGCCATCACTGATTTAAGTAAAGCCGGGTTGTTTTCATACGGTTCAGCGCGCTCACGAATAACCGCTTGCTCTGCCAGCACTTTATCAATTAGAGGTTGTTTGCAATCAATGCAGCCAATGCCAGCACGTGGGCATTCTTGCTGCACCCATTCATGAGTTTTACTATCAGTGTACACTTTGTGCAGATCCCAAACAGGACACTTTTCTGGGTCGCCCGGATCATCACGGCGCACCCGCGCAGGATCGGTCGGCATGCTGCGCAAGGCTTTTTCTACCCGCGCAGGCTCATCACGCAAAGCAATGGTATTGCCGTAAGACTTTGACATCTTCTGGCCGTCTAACCCAGGCATCTTAGCTGCTTTAGTGAGCAGCGCCGCTGGTTCTGGCAAAATAATACGACCCTTACCCTCAATATGGCCTTGTAGTAGTTGTTTTTCAATGTCGGTGATATTTTGCTGTGCAGCAAGTAACTCCAATGCCCCCGCTTTGCCTGCTTCGTTGCCATTTTCAATATAGTCTTGGCGCATACGCTTATAGGTTTTGGCCGCTTTTTTCCCCATTTTAGTAAGCGCGTCGTTGATTTGTCGCTCTACACTCTTTCCTTTGCCAAACATATGGTTAAAACGCCGTGCTACCTCGCGAGTTAGTTCCACGTGCGGTACTTGATCTTCGCCCACCGGTACGTGTTGTGCACGGTACATCAAAATGTCGGCCGACTGGAGCAAGGGATAGCCTAAAAAGCCATAAGTGGCTAAGTCTTTATCATTGAGCTTAGTTTGTTGGTCTTTAAAGCTAGGTACGCGTTCTAGCCAGCCTAGCGGTGTAACCATGGATAACAACAAATGTAACTCAGCGTGCGCTGGCACCGCTGACTGCACAAACAAGGTGGCCTTTTCTGGGTCAACGCCCGCGGCCAACCAATCAATCACCATTTCCCACACATTGGGCGCTAGGGTTTGCGGCGCTTCATAATGCGTGGTTAAGGCATGCCAGTCAGCCACGAAAAAGTAACAATCGTGCTCCTCTTGTAATTTTAGCCAGTTAGTTAACACTCCATGATAATGGCCCAAATGTAAACGCCCTGTTGGACGCATGCCCGATAAGACGCGGTCTTGTGCTTGTTTAGCCATGCCTATGCTTATATCTTTGCAATTTACGTTAAATGTCAGATTGGCTTGTTCGTGCTATTTACCGATGCACTCATTCAAGGCAATATAATTGGATGCCTGATTGTAGCAATATTGGCCTATCGTGCTCAGGTGTTTATCTGAATTTTGTGCAATGATCGTTCTTGCTATTGCAAGGCACTGGTATCGCCCTTGCCTTCGCGCACCACTGCAATGCTTCCGTCAGCTAATTCAATCACGCTGGTGGGCTGTAAATCACAAGGGCCACCATCGATAATCAAATCTAATTGTGAGCCTAGCTGTTCCTCAATTTCATAGGCATCATTCATCGGTAATTCATTGCCAGGCAAGATCAAAGTTGAGCTCATGATAGGCTCACCTAAGGCCGTTAGTAACGCACTGACAATTGGAAAATCAGGCACACGCAAGCCAATGGTTTTTCGTTTAGGGTTCTGTAAGCGCTTTGGCACCTCACGGGTCGCCGTTAGAATAAATGTATAAGGTCCCGGCGTTAAGCGCTTGAGCGTGCGGTATTCTTGATTATCAATGCGGGCGTATTTACTTAGCTCAGATAAATCAGAGCAGACTAGCGTGAAGTTATGCTCTGCACCTACTTGGCGGATGGCACGAATTTTATCTAGTGCTTTAGCGTCGCCAATGTGGCAACCCAATGCATAACTAGAGTCGGTGGGATAAGCAATAATGCCGCCTTTATGCACAATATTCACCGCTTGTTGAATCAAACGTGCCTGCGGGTTATCTGGGTGGATACTAAAAAACTGCGCCATGAATAAGGAAAAAACTAAATTAACAAGCGGTGGGTGCTGTAGGCGATGTAGGCCTTATTTGACATTGCCATTGATATCTCCATGAGCATCTAATGGCTTATTGTTTGTTGCTTGCTTATGGTTAGGTTTCTTGTTTCGTTTCCGACGACGTTTAGACCTTTTATTTTTACTATTTTGATTAGGCAATTGTGCAATTGCATCTTGAAGCGCATCGTCATCTAGCTCTTGGATTTCAGTCCACCAATCAGTAAGTGACACAGGCACTTCATCGATAGTTTGACGTAGTAGTAAAAAATCATAGGATGCGCGAAACCGTTTATTTCCTAGCAGCCGAGCAACCTGTCGAGGATTGCGCTGCTCCAAGGCCCACTGCATATCCCATATTTCATTGGCAATAAACGACACTCGCTTGGGCACGGCAATACGCGGATATTGCTCACTAAATACAGCGTTAGCAGCTTTAAATAAGCCTTCACGTCCTTTTGGCAAGCTTTTCATCGAGCTGCGCTTAGCTTGCAAGGCGTGCCATAAAATCACCGCAAAGAAAAACGCCGGGATAACAGGTTTATTTTGACCTACCCGCTTGTCAGTGTTGCGCAGCGCTGCCTCAATAAAAGGCGTGACGCTTGAATTATGCTCCATGCTACGTTGAGTTAACGGAAACATGATATTGATCAATCCATATTCTTGCAATATTTCCCAACTGCGAACGCCGTGGGCATGATGAAACAATTTGAAGGTTTCATCATATAAGCGTGCATTCGAGACATCCTGCATCAAATGGATATTCTGCTGGATGAGCTCCGCTAACTCGCCGCTGATGATAAAATCCAATTTGGCCTTAAAGCGCAGCGCCCGCAGCATTCGAACCGGGTCCTCAGCAAAGCGCGTGCTCGGATCACCAATCACCACTAAGGCTTTTTGCTGAATAGCTTTTACTCCATCGGTATAATCATAGACCAACTGCTTAATAGGATCGTAATACAAAGCATTGGCACTAAAGTCACGCCTAAATGCGTCGTCATCTAATGTGCCGTACACATTATCGCGCACTAAACGGCCCTTTTCATTTTCAACGTGTTCGGCGTGTTTGCCAATTTTCTTGCGCTTTGGGCTGCGCATTGTTGTTTCCGAGTTAGGCGGCGCACGGTAAGTGGTGACTTCGATGTAGTCGCGATAGCTTAAATGCACATGTACAATTTTAAAGCGCTTTCCAATAATTCGTGAATTTTTAAATAAGCGACGTACTTGCTCTGGCGTTGCATTAGTAGCCACGTCAAAGTCCTTTGGTGTTTTATCCATCAGCCAATCACGAATACAGCCACCGACTAGCAAGCCATCGTAGCCTGCTGACTGTAGCTTTTCGCAGACACCTACAATATTAGCTGGGATATGCTTTTCATTTAGCTTAAGCGACTCAGCCGTATATTGTTCAAAATTACTCATTGGGCTTTAAGTAAATGACGAGCCTTTTTCATCACAAAAACGGTGTACAAGATTTGCATGATGAAAAAAGGAATAAAAATAAACACCCGTTGACTGCCTGGAATATTAACCATCCACATTGCCCCAAGGCCTTG
>CALIFM010000135.1 GCA_938021685.1 uncultured Gammaproteobacteria bacterium
AGCTTGGGCCTGCTGCAAGTGATCCTCTAGCTGCCATTGTAAGTCGTTGGGCTTAAGGTAGTGCACTTGGTCGGCTTGCTTTAAAGAAGCTGGCAGTGCTTCGGCATGTACAGCAGTGCGCATGGTATTAGAACGTGGCTCTAGTACGGCTACTAAGCGCTTGCCAGGGTGCATTTGCTTTAATGCATGTAAGGTTTTTTTAATCGCAGTAGGGTGGTGGGCAAAGTCTTCATACAGTAAAAACCCATGTTTGCTGGGGTGAGCTTGCAAGCGCTTGGCAGGTAATTTAAAGCTGGCTAGCGCCGCACTGATTTGTTCTCCAGTAGCTCCTGCAAAATGTGCGGCCGCGGCCGCGGCCAAGGCATTACTCATATTATGTTCTCCAAAACAGCGCCACTGCACATCGCAATAATGCTGCTGTTGATGAAAAATGCTAAAAGCACTGCCGTCAGCTAAGGCGTTTTGTGCAAACCAATCGGCTTTGGGGTCAACAACCGAAAAGTGCTCAATAGGTGTCCATGCGCCTTGCTTTAAAGTGTCAGCCAAATTTTGGTCATCACCGTTGACCACTAATTTGCCATTACGCGGTACAGTACGTACTAAGTGGTGGAACTGAGTTTGTATGGCGGTGAGATCTTCAAAAATATCCGCATGGTCAAACTCTAAGTTGTTCAGCACGGCTACAGTGGGGTGATAGTGAATAAACTTAGAGCGCTTATCAAAAAACGCCGTGTCGTATTCGTCTGCTTCGACGACAAAGGGGGCACTTTGAACATTTGTTTGATTGCTGGTTTGGCCTAGGCGAGCAGATCGCTCAAAATTACCGGGTTTGCCACCAATTAAAAAGCCGGGTTTTAAACCAGTGGATTCCAACACCCAAGCCAGCATGCTGGCGGTGCTGGTTTTGCCGTGGGTGCCCGCGACCGCATAGGTTTGTCGTCCACGCAGTATATGCTCCGCTAGCCATTGCGGGCCAGAAGTATAGGGCAAGCGCTGATCTAAAATCGCTTCCACCAGTTCATTGCTGCGTGATAAGGCATTGCCAATGACATATTGCTCAATATTCGGTGCAATATGTTCAGCTAAATAGCCCTCCTTAACTGGAATATCGAGCTCTTCCAGCAAGGTGCTCATTGGAGGATAAATTTGAGCGTCACAGCCGCTAACGGGAATGCCAGATTCTTTAGCTAAGCCGGCAATACCTGCCATAAAAGTGCCTGCAATGCCGGCTATGTAAATCATACTATCTTATTCTCGTGAGAGTATTTATTGAGTAGGCACTGGCAAGGGCGAAACAGATGGGAATTGACTGACAATTGAACCCAAAATCAAGCTGACTAAATAAACAATCATCAAGCTATTGATTACTGCTCGAGCAGTTGAAATTTCCATCGCTTCTTTTAAGATGCGCACCAGGACCACAAAAAACCATAGCTGCAGCACAAATACCAAAATCAAAGCAGGTGACAAAGCAACTTCTGGCAAAGTACCGTCTTTAGTGGTTTTCATGTTAGCCATGAACTCTATCAGTTTTGGCAAGAACGGCAGAGTGAGTAAGTTCACCACACTTAAGCTGCCAAGTATGGCGGTTAAGGTTTGGGTCCAGCGTTCAGATTTTTGGTGCAGTTTTAAAATTAAATATAAAACGCCGCCGAATAGTGCCAACTTAGACAGCGAAACTAGAACATTAACAGATAAGGGGATCTGCCCGAAGAGGCTAGCCATTTCGGTGATAAAAGCTGCCACTGCGGCTATTTGCAGCGCACTTTGCGTCGCAGGCAAATCCTGCGGCTTTACTTTAAGCAAGAATACGCCGACAAAGGCTTTGAGTAAATTGATCAAACTTGCACCTCCTTTAGCACTAGAATCACGGGTATGAACTCTACAACTTTTGATTATATCGACTCTGACCAAAAATTGATCGCTTTTAGCGCACAATTAAGCGGTGCAGAGTGGCTGGCTGTTGATACCGAATTTATGCGTGAGCGCACTTATTACGCACAGCTAGCCTTAATACAAGTTGCCAGTGAGCAAGGCAATGCCTGCATTGATCCAGTAGCGGTTAAAGATTTATCTCCTTTGCATGCCATTATGCAAGACACTGCTTGCGTGAAAATTATGCATTCGGCTTCGCAAGATTTGGAAATACTCAAACAAGTCTTTAGTTTTGTACCGCAACCTTTATTTGATACCCAAGTTGCTGCCGGCTTTTTGGGGGCAGCAGACCAAATATCGTATGCCAGTATTGTCAAAAACCATTTAAATATTGAGCTTGATAAGGAGCAGACACGTACCAATTGGTTGCAGCGACCGCTCACAGCGGCACAAATTAAATATGCTCAGCTGGATGTGCTGCATCTGCACGAGATTTACACCCAATTACAAACCCAGCTTGCTGAGCAAGGCCGTGATGATTGGCATGTCCAAGAGTGTGCCACTTTAGTGCAGCGGTATGAGCAAGAAGATTTGGTGGCTACGGCGTGGCAGCGAATCAAGTCAGTGCAAAATATGGATGTGGCGGCGCAACAAGTGGTGAAAATATTAAGTGCGTGGCGTGAACAAGTGGCACAACAAAAAGACTTGCCGCGTGAATGGGTGTTGGGTAAGCAAGTGATTGTAGAGCTGGCTAATATCAGACCTAAAAACATGCAACAGCTTACACATGTGGAAAGCTTAACTAGTAAGCAATTTGATCGTTTGGGCAACAAACTATTAACATTGGTTAACGATGTAAGTGATGAAGAAAAAACCACGACAATAGAACCTTTGTCTGTACCATTAGATGTGGCCCAGCGTAAGCAAGCAAAAACCTTAATGGCAGCGCTACGCGAACGTGCCGAAAAGATGGGTGTCACGCCTGCATTGCTGGCCAATCGTAATGCGGTGGAATCTTTGGTGCGCGGTGAGCGTAACCTTGCTTTGCTGCAAACTTGGCGTAAACAAGAAGTGGGCGACCACTTGCTGCAGTTGTTGGATGCATCTTAAGGTGAGGCGTGTAGCTGCATTTGCGGTAAAGTTCAATTAATTTCGGTGAATTATTATTAATCAAGTGTTCGCTTCAAAGCCGTTAAGCTAGGGATTAATTTATTCGATTTTAGCCTTTTGATTTAGGCCTCAATTTACAGTGCAATGAATACTAAATTTTTGCTCAATAAAATTATATTGCTGTGCGTAAGTGCAGCTTTTTTTATCGTGAACCCTATGACTCTATCTTCTGCTAGTGCCGCCACTAAGCCCAGCGATACTTTAATGATGACGATTAAAAAAAGTCCTGCAGACAACCGCGATTATGCTGCATTGCGTTTAGCAAATGGTCTACAAGTATTGTTAGTGTCTGATTTGAAAGCCGATCGCGCGGCGGCAGCGCTAGATGTGTATGTCGGTAGCGGCGATGACCCCGATGATCGGGAAGGCTTGGCACATTACTTAGAGCATATGCTGTTTTTGGGTACTGAGAAGTACCCTGAAGCGGGTGAATACCAGCAATATATCCAGCAGCATGGTGGTTCCAATAATGCCTACACCTCGCTGACTCATACTAACTACCATTTCAGTATTGATCCTGACTTTTTAGAAGGAGGGCTAGATCGCTTCGCGCAGTTTTTTATCGCGCCTCTATTCAATGAGAAGTATGTACAACGTGAGCGCGCCATTGTTGATTCTGAGTACCACGCACGCATGAAAGATGAAGGCCGTCGTTTATGGACGGCTCGCAGCTTGGCCTATAACCCTGCCCATCCAAGTACGGGTTTTTCGGTCGGCAGCTTAGACACGTTAGCAGACCGCGAAGGCGATGCGGTACGTGATGATTTAATCCACTTTTATAAGCAGCATTACCACGCAGGAAAGATGACTTTGGTCGTCGTGGGAAAGCAATCACTTGAGACCTTGCAAGATTGGGTGACCGAACGCTTTGCAAGCATCCCAGCTGATGGGCAGGCGCGTGAGTCGTATGATGAGCCATTATTTTTGCAGGGTGATTTACCGAAGCAAATCACTTTAAAGCCATTGAAAGAAACTCGTCGGGTAACTTTCAGTTTTCCAATTAAATCCGTTTGGCCGCATAGTAAAGCCAAGCCGCTTGGTTTTCTGTCTAACTTGCTTGGGCATGAAGGACAGGGCTCTTTGTTGTCGCAGCTTAAAGTGAAGGGCTGGGCCAATAGTTTAAGCGCAGGCCAAGGTTATATGGATGAGGTGCAGGGTAATTTTGATGTCTCAATTAGCTTAAATCCTGTGGGCATACAGCACATCGATGAGATTGGTGAATTGTTGTTCGCCTATATTAAACAGATTAAGCAAAACGGTGTGCAGCCGCTGTATTTTGAAGAGCAAAAGAAGATTGCGCAGCTGGCGTTTAACTTTCAAGAGGAATCTTCACCCTTGGCGCTGGCTAAAAGCTTAGCCTCGCAGTTGCATCGCTTTAGCCCAAAAGAAGTATTATCGGTGCACTATGATTATGCAGACTTTGATGCAATGCTCATTAAAGAATACTTAGCACAATTACGCCCAGATAATGTGCTACTAACAGTGGTTGATCCTGCGCTGAGCTCTGATAAACGCAGCCCGAATTATGATGTGGAATATGCTATCAGTGAGCTGTCTGCAAGCACGTTGGCCCGCTGGCAACAGCCCGCTGCACAGGAAGGCTTGAAGTTGCCCGAAGCTAATCTTTTTGTCCCCGATAACATTGCAGTGTTATCAGCTAATGAGGCCACCGATGGCAGTAAGCCCATTAAGTTATTGGACGAGCAGGGCATCACTTTATGGCATCAAACGCTGCTGGATTTTAAGCAGCCTAAGGCACAATTTATGTTCTCGTTACAAACGCCGGTTGCCAATGCTAGCGCACGTCAAACCATGTTAACGCAGCTTTATGTGAGAGCCATAACGGACTCTTTAGAAAGCTATACCTATCCTGCCTATCTAGCTGGGCTGGGTTACGACATGTATCGCCACAGCCGTGGCTTTACTGTGAAAATAAGCGGTTATGCTGACAAGCA
The DNA here is from genome assembly GCA_938021685.1 of uncultured Gammaproteobacteria bacterium. GTDB lineage: Bacteria > Pseudomonadota > Gammaproteobacteria > Arenicellales > Poriferihabitantaceae > JAAELZ01. The sequence goes on from CALIFM010000135.1 coordinate 5,001, forward strand.
GGCAACTTTGCTGGCGCGCATTACTGATGCTTTTGACATCAAAAGCCTTAATGAAGAACGCTTTACACAAATCAAACAATTAGCCGTCCAGAGCTTGGAAAACAGGCTTAAAGACAGCCCATCACAGGTGGTCAGTGGCGCTTTATATGATGTCTTGCTATCGCCCAGCTGGACCAATGCAGAAAAGCGCGCAGCCTTGAAAGAGCTGCAATTAAGTGATTTACAAGCACACGCTGAGGCATTACTGAGCGAATACCGCATTACTGCTTTTTCGATCGGTAATGTCACTGAGGAGGACAGCCTAAACCGCGCCGCCATTTTACAAGATAAATTGGGCGCCCATGCCACTGGGCCAGTGGTGCAGCGACCGGTGATACGAAAATTGCCTGCT
>CALIFM010000136.1 GCA_938021685.1 uncultured Gammaproteobacteria bacterium
CGAGTCTTTTGCCTTTTGAAGCTGCAGCACGCCTAGGAAGTATTACTAAAGCAGGTGAAGAGCTTGGTCTTACCCAAGCAGCGGTAAGCCGCCAAGTTAGGTTGCTTGAAGACAACTTGGGCACACGTTTATTTAACCGCAGGAATCGCGCCGTTTATTTAAATGATAACGGTAGAGAGCTTGCAAGCGCAGTTTCGGAGGGCTTGCAAGCGATAGCCGCTAGCGCAACGCGCCTTCGAGAGAAAGAAAAGCAAAGCGAGGTAGTACTTTTTGCCCAGTTGTGTGAAGGCTTATATTGGGTGATGCCAAGGCTGTCCAGCTTTTACCAGCTTCACCCTACTGTGGAAGTGAGGGTCGCGGTTTCGACGATGCCACTAACGGAGTATGTAGAGTATTTTGACTTAGCACTCCAAACATCGGGGCGCAAAAGCGGTAACTGTGAAAAATTATTTTCTGTGCCTGATGAAGTCTTTCCAGTTTGCAGTCCTTCATACCTTAAAAAAAACCGATTCCCTATGGAGCTGGCCTTCCTCAAAGACCATCATCTATTGCATCATAAAGTTTACCCGCAAGACTGGATTGATTGGGTCGACTGGTTGCAAGAGTTAGGCTCTGACATGCAGGTGGGCTATGCAGGCACTGTTTATGATAGCTATCCAATGATGATGCAAGCGGCGGTCGAAGGTCATGGGGTTGCGCTTGGTTGGGGGAAAACGGCAAGCCAACTACTGGAGTCGGGGACTTTAGTTAGGCCGCTCAAAGAAAGTGTGCGTATGCGCGATGGTCTTTCGGTATATAAGCATGCCCAATGCAAGATGAAGCCAGACGTACTTACATTCTTAAATTGGCTCAAAAAAGAGTTAAACAAAGAAGGCTAAAGGCTCTTGTACAAGAGAAGCTATAACATCTTATTTGGATCAGTTTTTATTAATTGCTTGTGCCAAATACAAAAGCTGGTCAGCCACCTTTTCTACGGTTTGGTTTGAGGTATCAATAACTGGTAAGCCAAGGGCATCTGCTTGCCCTTTTAAGTAGGCCGCCCAGCAATTCATTTGTGCTGAGGCCAGTTCGGGTTGTTTGCGGTATTTGATTAACCGTTCACGCCGTACTTCTGGTTGGCAATCCAATAAAACAATGTCGGTTTTAATTTCGGTATGTTTTAAAAGTGCGGTACGAATAAACGACGGGCGCGCTTGACCATCAAGTATGCAGATAAGCTCACTGTTTTTAGAAAGCTGTTCAATCCATTGTGTGATAGCGAAGGCCTGCCAATTATCCGTCCCTCCATAAACCTCATCCATTTCTTGTGGGGGCGGTATAGCAATAGAGTCGAAGAAATGGCACCGGTTGGCCCAACTGTGTGCTTTGCTATGGCCTCAACCGCAGCGGTCTTTCCAACCCCTGAGGCACCAACTACAAATAAAATAGCACTAGCCACAGCCGGAAGCTTACCAACCACCACCGCCGCCGCCGCCGCCGCCGCCACCCGCACCGCCTCCACCAAAGCCGCCGCCGCCAGAAAAGCCGCCCGATGAGGAGCTAGGTGCGGCCGATGCCGATGCCACGCTGCTAGCAAGACTTGAGCTTAAGCCCGAAGCAAAACCACTGTTGCTGAAACCACCAAAGCGCCCACCAGAGTACCATGATGGCGAATAGTGTCGACCCATGCGACTTGAGCGATTAGGGTCATTTTCAAGGTCTTTAAACACCTTGGCAAACTGTTCTGACCATTGGTTTTCTACGTCCAGTGCTAATGCATATGGCAGCAGTTTTTCAAACAGTTCAGGGGTTTTTTCGGGGGGGTGCAAAATGTCTAAGCGGTTTTGCTCAGCGGTACCTAGATAAAGACGAAAACCTTCGATCTCATCTAGTAGCTTTTGCCCAAATGGCGTAGGGGCCTTAAGTAAATATTGAAACAGTAAAAACATGGCAGCCACAAATAAAGCGAAGAGCATCAAGGCACTGCTGGCACCACTCACTGCACCGTTGAGCAAAAACCAACCTGCGATGGCGATGGGAATAATGGCCATCAATAGGGCGCTGCCAGAATTATTGCGTGACAATGAATGACCCACAAAAAAGAATAGGGCTAACGGGAACAATTGGCTGGGGTCAAAGGAGCCCGCCATGCCGTTGGCGACCACTAGCCCCAAACCCAACAGGCCGATGAGCAGGCCTAGCCAAGTGTAGCGGCGATTGTTACGGTAGATGGCGGTGCCGTGCTCGCTTTTTAGACGTGCAGCAAAGCGTTTGCGCGCCAATGCCACCTTTGGTTTATAACCTTTGCCTAAAGTGAACCTATTACGATGCTTAAGCAAGTTATCGTAAATAATTTTCTCGCCTGCTGATAGCGGTGCGTTGGCCTCATTGCGGCGGCTGATCACAAACACTTTCTTACTTTTTTGCTCGATGCTCAAATAGCCCTTAACCGCCATGTTTAGCACGGCTGCGGCAAAGGACTTATTATCACTGCGGTTTTTGACGGCAAAGCGGTGCGCAGCGGGCGACATCTCACGCACAGGGTGGTAATCAGCCACCACTACGCCTTTTTCAGGGTCGCGGCCCACTTTGCGCCAAGCATTAAAATAATACAGCGGCATCGCCAGCAGCAGAAAAATGCCGCCAAACCATTTAAGGTTATCGGCAAACAGGCGCTGCATGGGGCTCATCGGCGGCGCAAGGCCTGTTTTGCTAAACTCAACGTCTACCGTCAGGCCTTGGTAAGGGTTTAAAAAGCGCGTGGTTTGTACCTGTAAACTGCCATCGGGCAGCACCTTAGCGGTGGCGTTGCTGTCTCGTGAACCGCTGTCGCCAGTGAACACTATTTGACGGCTGGGTGAGATATTGTCAGGGAAGTAAAACGTGGCGCTGGCTTGGTCGATAGGAAATACCCAACCTTGGCCCGTTACATTCCAATTGACACGTGCAGCATCATCAGACTGCAACACTTGGCGTTCAGCGGTGTACTGAATCGTGTACTCGTGCTGGCCTCTGCGCAGGTAGTGATTTTCACTGCCGATAAAAATGCGAAAGCCGTTACCCAAGCCTTGTTTGCGATATGGCTCTTTACGGCCATTGCGCCATACACCTGTGATATTCATGGGTGTGCGGTCAGTTAAACCCCAGTGGCCGTATTTAGCGTTTTTGTAGCGTGTGGGCAGGTCGCGATAAATACCACGCTTAATGTTGCGCCCTTCGGCCTGCACCACAATGGTTTCGCTCACTTTAAGTGTGCCGTCTTGCTCTATGACGACGTCGCTGTGGAATGACAAAATACGCTCATTGGCTTGCGCCAATGCCGGTAGTAACTGGCACAGTAGGGCAGCGATAAGCAGTAAGCTTTTCAGATAACGAGCAATCATCGGTTTAATGGCAAGGAACTGGAGCCAAGCGCTCTTTACTTATCAAAATCCACATCGGGCGCTTGGCGCGCGGCTTCCACGTCCAGCTCAAAAAACTCCGCTTCGTCGAAGTGATAACGATCAGCAATCATGTTAGAAGGGAAGGATTGAATCTGGGTGTTATAGTCGCGCACTGCACCGTTGTAATAACGCCGGGCGCCTTCGATGTCGCCTTCAATTTCAGACAGCTGATTTTGCAGGTTACGAAAGTTGTCATCGGCCTTGATTTCTGGGTAGGCTTCCACCTGCACCATCAGGCCTTGCAAGGCTCGACCAAATTGCTCCTCTGACTGGCCCATTTCACCCACATTGTTAGATAGCTGAGGCGTGCGCAGTTTGGTGACTTTCTCCAGCAAGTCTGCTTCGTGCTTGGTAAAGCCCTTAATGGTCTTGACTAAATTTGGCACTAAATTGTGGCGTTTTTTTAGCTGTACTTCAATGCCCGCCCATGCGTCCTCCACGTAGTTGCGTCGGCGCACCAAGCTGTTATAAGCAGTAATGCCCCATGCGATAACGGCCACCGCCAAGACAATGATAATCCAAAATGCATTTCCAGCCATGATGTAATCCTAAGTGTTTGCAAAAGCCGTATTATCGCATAAACCACGGCGAAAATTTTGAATCGCCATGGGCATTTAAGCTCTCGTCAAGCCAAAGCTGTACAAGAAGCAAAGCGGTGGAACGAGCCGCTGTGCGGCTGTTTGGGTTACAATAGTGACATGATCCCCTTGCATGACGACAACCCGACGAAGATCACTCCCTATGTCACCATCATACTGATGGCGATTTGTATTTTGGTGTTTTTGTGGCAAACGTTTTCGCCACCGCCCATGCAGAGAATGATTTTACTCCAGTTAGGAGTAATCCCAGCCTTGTTGCTGGATACAGTGCACTTATCGTCCGACACTTGGGTGCCGCCCTCGGCGACTTTGATCACCTCGATGTTTTTGCATGGCGGCTGGATGCACCTGATCGGCAACATGCTGTACTTATGGGTGTTCGGCAACAATATTGAAGATGCCATGGGCCATGTTCGTTATATCATCTTTTATGTTATTTGTGGCGTGGCTGCGGTGTTTGCTCAAGCGCTGCCGGACCCCAATTCTACTATTCCGATGGTGGGCGCCAGCGGTGCAATATCAGGAGTGCTAGGAGCGTATATATTGTTGTACCCACGCGCCAAAGTGCTAGTGGGCATTCCAATTTTTCTATACTTACACACTTTACGCCTGCCCGCCATTTTGGTGTTAGGCTTGTGGTTTGGTTTGCAGCTAGTCAGCTCGATAATGAACGCGGGCAACGAAGGTGGCGGTGTTGCCTTTGGTGCACATATTGGCGGCTTTGTAGCGGGCATGTTGCTGATCGCGCTGTTTAAGTATCCGCACGTTAAAATTCAATCGCCACTGAAAAGCTTGAAGTTACCAAATTTGCGTCGCCGCTAAAGCGGCCGCTTGGAAACACGCAGACATAAAAAAGCCGGGCGCACTCAGCTCGGCTTTAGGGTATGGCTGTTGGAATCGCTTACATAAAGTGAACAATGCCAAACACCACAGCGGTCAATGCTAAGCTCATGTGGATCACGCCTTTAACCGAAGCGATCGGGCCCAGCTTACCGAAAAGGGCATTGGCTTCTAGAGCTAAGATAATCAGCACTGCAATCACAAAGCCAAAGTCGCCCAAGCTCGCGGCTTGAAGGCCACCAGGGTCAGAACCAAACACGCCGTGTTTTGAACCTAACATGCCAAACAGCATGGGGGCAGAAAATAAGGTGTTGGTGCGTGAAGCCAATAAGGCCTTTGGGCCAGCCACTGAGGCGTCGCCGCCTTCCACCAAGCCCAAGGCAATTTTTTGGTTTGGCCAGATAATCAACCATACATTTAAGAACATGATGGTGCCCATTAATGCACCCAAAGTAATGTATTGGTTCCACGGAACGTGTGGAGACATTAGCAAAACAACGCCGGTCACGAAGGTGCCCATGGCGCCCCATCGAAACCAAAACAAGGCGCGCGGCGCCAGCTTTTTAGACGCATCAGCTTTAGCATCGGCCGTGGCCTCAGCAAAATACGCGCCTTGAATAAAGTTGAAATAGTATAAAAGGCCAATCCAAGTCACGCCGAATAGCACGTGTCCCCAGCGAAATAGAAAATCAAGAAAGTTCATGGTGTTGTCTCCAGTGTTTTTATAGGTTTAGGGCAGCTTTAACAAACCAAAGCATTATCATTATAAACCTCACAGCGGTTCGCGCCAATAGTTTGTGTTTGCCTTGCAATAACTATATTTGTTGGCTCATGGTTTATACTTGAGCACTATGAAAAAGAACCAACTAAATAAAGGGCA
>CALIFM010000137.1 GCA_938021685.1 uncultured Gammaproteobacteria bacterium
AGCTGCACACCCGGCAGCAAGGTTTGCAATGCGCGCCCCGTGCCGGTACGTGTCGCTTCCTGTAACACAGTTTGCAGTAGGTATACCGCTGCCGGGTTGATCATTTGTTGGCCTTGTGTTTTATGTTGGCTGATCACTGCACCGCTGCGCCGTGTCACGGTTTTAATGGTGCGCAGCTTTTGTAATTTGCCGCGGTTGGCTAAGGTTTGGTACATTTGCGCCATTTCCAGCACACTTAAGTTAGCAGAGCCCAGTGTGATCGATGGGTACGCTGGCAAAGGTGTGTCAATGCCGAGTGCTTTGATGGTGGTTAATACAGACTCAATGCCTACATCCAAACCTACTTTTACCGCTGGAACATTGTAGGAACGCGCGAGCGCTTCATAAACACTTGGTGCGCCGTGAAAGGCGTCATCGTAGTTATGCGGTTCCCATGGCTCACCATTTTCTACGGGTATGCTAATCGGTGCATCCACAATACGAGTAGTCAGTGCATAGCGCTCGGGGTTTTGCAGCGCGGTTAGATACACAGCTGGCTTGATCAAAGAGCCCACGGGTCGTTTAGCATCCAGCGCACGGTTAAAGCCTGCTGATTGATTATTGCTGTCGCCAATAATTGCAATGATCTCACCGGATTGTGGTTCCACAATTATCATGGCACCTTGTAAAAAGTTTTTATCCAGTTTGTGCTCAGTTTCAAGTGCGCCGAGCGCTTTCTTGAAAGTGCTCTCGGCCTGTTGCTGAATACTGGCGTCTAAGGTGGTATAAACATCCCAACCCCCCAAAGAAATAAAGCTAGGATCAAAAGTCTCTCCCAGTTGTTCGTTCAGTAATTGGGTAAATACGGGGTAGCGTTCTTGTTGAGCTTGGCTGCTTTTAACATCTAGCGGTTTTTCGCCATAAAGTTTTGCTTCAGCCTCTGAGATAAAGCCATTGGCGCTGGCCGTGTTGAGCACCAAATTTCGCCGCTCTGTGGCACGCTGGGGGTGGCGTTGTGGGTTGTACTTGGATGGTGCTGGAATAAGCCCCACCAAGGTAGAAATTTGTGCGGGGTTAAGCTTGGCGATATCGCGGCTAAAATAAAACTTAGCCGCCAAGCCAAAACCATGAATAGCACGATTGCCCGATTGACCTAAAAAGATGGTGTTTAAATAGCGCTCTAAAATTTGCGCTTTGCTAAAATTAGCTTCCACTAATACGGCCATCACGGCTTCTTTGAGCTTACGTTTAAGGGTACGGGATGAATCAAGATAAATGTTTTTCACAAGCTGCTGAGTAATCGTACTGCCGCCTTGGCGGCGCACATCCCGGCGCACATGAGTTAGCAAAGCGCGAGCAATGCCTATTGGATCTATGCCAATATGGTGAGTAAAGCGGCGGTCCTCCATGGTTAACACGGCATCCAACAAAAATGGCGGCGCTTGGTGCAGCTTGATTTCTAGACGATCTTGCACCGGCCCGTCTGATAAGTTACCAATTAATTCGGGCGCTAAAGAAAATTGTTGTGTGGCTTTACCAGTGCGGTGGTCAGTAAGTGATTGCACAGCACCTTCTTGCAGCACAATACGCACCGCTTGCGCTTGTGGTTGCTTCAGCCATTTGCGTTCGGCGGGAGCAAATATGTCCACGGTTTGTTGTTGATAGGCAAATTGCAAGGGCGCACCAATTTTGCTGACTTCTTGGTAGCCGCGATTACGTAGTGCTTGCAGTAGTTTATCCAAGCTCATCGGGTGGCCGGCCTTGATTTCATGTGAACGTGAATACATATGTACGGTGCCACGGTCTTTTGACAAGGCAAAACCATCGACTACTGTTTTATTAAGCGACCACACCCAAAGGGCAAAAACGCAAACAGCGATAAAGCTTAGTAGCAGTAAGAACTTAAATAAGGTGCGCAGTAAAGAGGAGCCACGTTTCTTTTTAACTACGCGTTTTTTACGTTTACTCGGGGCGCGTTTACGTGACGCCGCTAGCTGGACAGGCCGGCGCTTTCGATACTTAAGCGTGAGCATTGTTACTTGATGATGGTGTTAGTTCTTGCTGGCAGGCCCAGCAAAAATCAAATTGCTTTGGGTTGTGCTCACCGCATGCATGGCACTGAGTTTGTATCTCATTGTCAGTTATCAGCTTTTGTTCAAAGCTGGTCACAAAGCGCAACGCGCGCGCTTCATCTTGGTCACGCTTTAACCATAGTTCAGGGTAGCTAGCAGGTAGATCGCCCAAGCCGCCAGCACTGTGTTGATTAAAAATAACCACCGGAATGCCTAAATTGATTAGTTCATCGGCCATCAGCTGAGCTTGCATGGAGTTGTCGGCGGTGTACAAGCGCTTCATGAATTAGGTAAACAAGAGACGATTATAACAATCAATTATGAACGGTATATTTATACTGACAAGTGCTAACATTTCAGGGCGATCTCTTATGAAGCACGGTGAGCAGATTTGCCACCTATGTCGGTAAGTTTAAGTGTCTTGCAACCAAAGTGCCGCTTGTTCAGCATAGTAGGTCAGCATGCCGTCACAGCCAGCACGTTTAAAGCTCATGAGGGTTTCCATGACCGTGGTTTGCTCATCCAACCAGCCGTTGCGACTGGCGGCTTTAAGCATCGCGTATTCGCCGCTGACATGATAAGCAAAAGTGGGCACGGCAAAGCTTTGCTTGCAGCGGCGTACAATATCTAGATATGGCAACCCTGGTTTGATCATCACCATGTCAGCGCCTTCAGCCAAGTCCATCGCAATCTCATGCATGGCTTCGTCGCCGTTGGCGGGGTCGAGCTGGTAGCTGTATTTGTTGCTGCTGCCCAAGGCGGCACTTGCTCCAATAGCGTCGCGAAATGGCCCGTAAAAGCTGGAGGCATATTTAGCCGCATATGACATGATCATTGCATTTACATGGCCATTGTCTTCAAAGGCCTCGCGAATCGCGCCCACACGGCCATCCATCATATCGGATGGGCCGACAATGTCAGCGCCAGCATCAATATGGCTGAGCGCTTGTTTGACCAACACCTCCACCGTGGCATCATTGGCTACATAGCCGGTTTTATCCAACAAGCCGTCTTGGCCATGCGAGGTAAAAGGGTCCAGCGCGACGTCGGTCATCACGCCTAGCTCGGGTGCGGCATCTTTCACCGCCTTGATTGCATTTTGTGCAAGGCCATTTGGGTCATAGGCTTGTTCGGCCAATTCAGTTTTAGCCGCATCAGGCGTGACGGGGAAGATCACGATCGCAGGTAAGTTCAAGGCCTGCCATCGTTTGGCCGCTTTAGCCAGCAGGTCGATGCTCATCCGCTCAACTTCCGGCATCGAAGGCACAGCTTGTGTTTTGTTTTTGCCCTCAATTACAAACACTGGTTGGATAAGATCGTGGATGCTCAATGTATGTTCGCGCATCATGTTTCGGCTGAATACCTGTGCGCGCACACGCCGTGGCCGACTGGCAGGAAAATGCTTGTTAAAGGTGTGCATGGCTAGCAGTGTTTAAAACTGCTTAAATTGCAAGGAGAAATCAATCGCCCGCAAGTGCTTGGTCAGTGCGCCAACTGAGATGTAATCCACCCCTGTGAGTGCAATTTGTCGCAAGCTATCGATGGTGACATTGCCAGATGCTTCCAGCACCGCGCGGCCTTCGTTTTCTTTAACTGCCTGCGCCAGCTCGTCGTTGGTGAAATTATCTAGCAAAATGCGTTTTGCTCCAGCTCCAATGGCTTCGTGCATGCCTGTAATGTTTTCCACTTCTACTTCCAGCAAGGTGTTTTTGGGTGTCAGATTAATTGCTGCTTTAACGGCCTTGCCGATGGAGCCAGCAGAACGAATGTGATTTTCTTTAATGAGCACGCCATCAAACAAACCGATTCGGTGGTTTTCTGCCCCGCCTACTTTAGCTGCGTATTTTTGCGCAATGCGTAGGCCTGGAATGGTTTTGCGTGTGTCCAGCACTTTGGTGTGCAGACCAGCTAGCTGTACCGCATAGCGGTTCGCTTCGGTAGCCGTGCCAGACAGTGTCTGTAAGATATTAATCGCTGCGCGTTCAGCAGTTAATATGCTGCGTGCGTTGCCGTGTGCCTCGAACACCACTTGGTTTTCTTCTAAGGTGTCGCCGTCTTGACCGCTCCACTGTACCTTGATGTTCTTGTCTACAGCGGCAAAAACTGCGTTCACCCATTCAACACCGCACAAGATAGCTTGCTCACGACAAATTAGCTTGGCGTTCGCGTCTACTTTGGCATCAATTAAGCCTGCGGTTAAGTCGCCCGCGCCAATGTCTTCATCTAATGTCAGCTTTACCAGCTTTTTGATTTGCGCCGCAGTTGGTTTAAGGGGTTTTTTAATCACGTTATATACGTTGTATTTAATTTGATCGCTAGACTGTACCAAACTGCAGCTTCGCTGAATAGCTAAGCAGCGGCGAACATATGTCTAACTATGAGTATTAGTTCACTAACTTATTCAAGTTCACTTCCAAAATGCCTTGCGCGCCTGCGGCTTTAAGCTGCGGGATCAGCTCGCGAGTGCCGAGCCTTGGCACCACGGTTTCGATTGCCACCCAATCTTTATCATGCAGAGCATTGACGGTGGGTGCTTGCAAACTTGGTAGTGCCTTGGCAATCGCATCGAGTGCCTTGGTAGGGGCATTCATTTTCAGTAGCACGTTTTGCCGCGCCGCCATTGCACTTTCCAGCATTAATGCGATGTTATTAATTTTCTCGCGCTTGGCAGGGTCTTGCATCGCTGCTTTGTTGGCCACAAACACAGTGTGAGTGTGCAACAAATCGCCTACAATGCGTAGGCCATGTTCTTTTATGGTAGTACCCGTTTCAGTGATCTCGACCGCAGCATCTGCTAACCCTTCCACCACTTTGGCTTCGGTGGCGCCCCATGAAAACTGTACTTCAGCGTCAATTTTTTCTTTGGCTAAGTATTCGGTGGTGAAATTGATCAGCTCAGTGGCCACTGTTTTGCCTTGCAAGTCGGCTAGGTCTTGGATGGGTGAGTCGTTTTTTACTACCAGCACCCAGCGACAAGCTTGATTAGATGCTTTAGAGTAATTTAGCCCGCATACTTCGACTACGTCGGATTTATTTTCCAAAATCCAGTCTTGGCCGGTGAGGCCGCAGTCCAGTACACCGGCTTCTACGTATGGCCCCATTTCTTTAGATTTAACTAGCTTGCATGATAAATCAGAGTCATTCACGGTCGGAAAATAATGCCGAGAGCGGGTACGAATATTCCAGCCTGCTTGTTTAAACAGATCAATGGTGGCAGTTTCTAAGCTGCCTTTTGGGATGCCAAGCTTTAGTTGTGTGCTCATATAGGTGCCGCAATTTGTGCAGAGAACGGTCAAGCGATTATACATAAGTCCTTGCTGGATGCATGATTTAAGCGCATGGGCTTCGATTGCTTTAGTGCTGAGAGACGCGCCTGCTGGCGCACGGTGATAGTTGTTATTTTTTGCAGTAGCGCTCTTTTAATTCCTGTGTGTAACACCATATAAAATTTACGGCAAGTGATAGCAGCAAAACCTTGATTGTATGTCTATATTCAGCATTTTTGATTAGGGCATGATGAACACGAGAATTGGTTTTTGAGGCTGGCGATTCACTCGCGTCTACGTTATAGTTACGCGCTTTTTTCAAAATCGTGCAATGGCCGTGGATGCATGGGCCCAAATAGATTTCCAACTGCACACATAACAGGGTTTTAGGTATGACAACTGAATCTAAAGACTTAGACGCCTTAGAAGATGAAAATATGGATGACGAAAACAAGGATGATGTCTTAGACGACGTCAACGATGAGGCAACAACCGTTGCTGAGGGTGAGCCAGAGGCAGCCTCAGATGATCCAGATGTAAAGCAGCCTAAAGCAGCTGAGCAATCAGCGATGAAGCAAATGATCTTGAAAGGCAAGGCCGCTGGCTTTTTGACTTATGCTGAGATCAACGACCACTTGCCGCAAGACATGCACGACACCGATCAAATCGAGGCGGTGGTGAAAATGATTAACGACATGGGCATCGAGGTATTTGACAAAGTGCCGGATGCCGATGAAGTGCTTCTGAAAACTGATAACCCCGACGATGAAGAGGTAGTTGAAGAAGCTGAAGCCGTACTTAAAACAGCGGTTGAAAGTGAATTTGGTCGTACCACCGACCCAGTGCGCATGTATATGCGTGAGATGGGCACAGTAGAGCTGTTGACGCGTGAAGATGAAATTCGTTTGGCCAAGCGTATCGAAGCGGGCCTCAAGCAGCGCAATGCTGCTTTGACCACTTGCCCGAAAGTAATTGAAGAAGTGGTGAATATCATCGACCGTATTCGTGCGGAAGAAATGAAGCTGCGAGATTTCTTAGTTGACTTCATTGATCCCAACGAAGTATTGCCTGATGTGATCGAACCGCCTGCACCGCGCGAAGAGGGCGAAGAAGTAGAAGAAGATACAGGGCCAGACCCAGTTGAAGCCGCTAAGCGCTTCAGGAAAATCAAAACGCTGTTCAACAACTATAAAAAATTAGTGGCCGAGTTAGGTGAACATCACGAGAAAGCGGCTAATCAGCGGCAGAAAGTCTCGGATGAATTGATGCAACTTAAGTTGGTGCCGGTTCAGGTTGAAAAGCTCAACGCCCTGATGCGTGATTCGATGGACAAAACCCGCAAGCTAGAACGTAAAGTAGCTGGCATTTGCCTTTCAAAATGCCGTGTGCCGCGCAAAGCGTTTATCACGACTTTTCAGGGCAATGAAACATCAGAGGCATGGTTGGCAGACTTGAAAAAAGCTGCTCCCGATTGCGCGGCGAAACTAGACCAGTTTGATGGCCACCTTGTGCTGCACACCAAGCAAATGCAAAATGTTGAAGCCACCATGGGGTTGCCGCTGAGTACGCTCAAAGAAATTGCACGTAAGATGGCTATTGGCGAAGCCAAGGCCCGTCGCGCCAAGAAAGAAATGGTGGAAGCTAACCTGCGTTTGGTGATTTCGATTGCGAAAAAATATACCAACCGCGGATTGCAGTTTTTGGATTTAATTCAAGAAGGTAACATTGGCCTGATGAAAGCGGTGGATAAGTTTGAATATCGCCGTGGTTATAAGTTTTCAACCTATGCCACCTGGTGGATTCGCCAAGCGATCACGCGCTCAATTGCTGACCAGGCGCGCACCATTCGTATTCCAGTACATATGATTGAAACGATCAATAAGCTCAATCGTATGTCGCGGCAGATCATGCAAGAAAAGGGTCGTGAGGCTACGCCAGAGGAACTGTCAGAGCTAATGGAAATGCCCGAGGATAAAATCCGTAAGGTGCTTAAAATTGCTAAAGAGCCTATCTCGATGGAAACGCCAGTGGGTGATGATGATGATTCGCATTTGGGTGATTTTATCGAAGATAAAAATATTCAAGCGCCCGATGAGTATGCGACTAACCTGGGCCTTAGAAATGCGACCCGCGAAATTTTGGACACCCTTACTGAGCGTGAAGCCAAAGTGTTACAAATGCGTTTCGGCATTAACATGAATACGGATCACACGCTCGAAGAAGTGGGCAAGCAGTTTGATGTAACGCGCGAACGCATTCGTCAAATAGAAGCCAAAGCGCTGCGCAAGTTGCGCCACCCTAGCCGCTCGGAACAGCTTAAAAACTTTCTAGAGCAAAACTAAGCCCTGCGGCGGGGCCTTTTTCAGGGCTGCTGTTAAAGGGTGCAATTGATGTAATGCTTGTTTATATTTTTAGGCCGCTATGCGGGCTAAAAATTGCACAAGTTCCCTAAGAGTTAGATAGAATACGCTCACCATGCGGTACCTGCTAAGGATCTAAATTAAAGCCGCGTCTGTGCAAGTCACATAAGGGCCTGTAGCTCAGCTGGTTAGAGCAG
>CALIFM010000138.1 GCA_938021685.1 uncultured Gammaproteobacteria bacterium
GTGTACCTTGATATTGCCTTTACATAAAAGAGTGGATAAGGTGGCACTACACAAACACGCTTTAATGTGTCTAAATGGTTAAGCTTTAATTTTACAGGAACTAATTTGCCAAGGCAGTTTCTTAGTAAGCAAATTCATTAATTTAAATATCTAGGAAATCACAATTGAACAAAACTAAATTATTACTATTGGCTGGCTTGGTGTTGTTGGTTGCCGCCATCATCTTTTGGATTCCACCTGATTTACTTACGCTGGAAAACTTAAAAGCCAAGCAAGCAGAGATTGCCGCTTACCGCGAAGCTAATCCTATACGTTCTGCATTGTTATTTTGCTTGGTTTATATTTTGATGGCCGCATTGTCAATTCCTGGGGCCGCTATTTTAACCATTGCAGCAGGTGCTATTTTTGGTCTACTGCAAGGCACGGTGCTCGTATCTATTTCCTCTACTATTGGCGCTACTTTGGCTTTTTTAATGGCGCGATATTTCTTTCGCGATGCAGTCGAGCGCAAAATGGGCAGTGGCCTGCAAACCATGCGCGATAGTCTAGAAAAAGACGGGGCATTTTACTTGTTCTCGCTGCGCCTTGTGCCTGTGATACCGTTCTTTGTCATCAACTTATTAATGGGCCTTACCCCCATCAAGCTGTTGCATTATGTAATCGCTTCTTGGGCTGGCATGCTATTAGGCACAGCTATTTATGTTAACGCTGGTACTCAGTTATCTAAACTTGACTCACTTAAAGGCATCTTATCACCCACTATTATCTTATCGTTTGTGCTGTTAGCAGCCTTCCCACATATAGCGCGCTACTTGCTTAAACTATTTCGGAAATAATCATGCAATCATATCCAAAACCTAAATCATTCGATGCCAATCTTATTGTGATCGGCGCTGGCAGCGCAGGCTTAGTTAGCGCTTACATTGCAGCTGCCGTGCAGGCTAAAGTTATTCTCATTGAAAAGCACAAGATGGGCGGTGATTGCTTAAACTTTGGTTGCGTGCCGTCCAAAGCCTTAATTCGTAGCGCCAAGTATATGCAGCAAATTAAAGACAGCAAAAAATATGGCATCAAAAAAGCAAATGCTGAATTTGATTTTGCTGACATCATGGAGCGCATCCAAAATGTAATCAAGAAAATTGAGCCCCATGACTCAGTAGAACGCTATACCTCGTTAGGTGTAGATGTAGTGCAAGGCTCGGCTGAAATTGTCACGCCTTACTCCGTAAAGGTTGGTGATAAAACCTACACTGCTCGCAGTATTATTATTGCTGCTGGTGCAGCGCCGTTTGTGCCACCCATCAAAGGCATTGAAAACATTGACTACCTTACATCAGACAATCTCTGGGAAATCCGTAAACAGCCTAAGCGTCTACTGGTGTTGGGCGGTGGTCCAATTGGCTGCGAGCTAGCACAAAGCTTTGCACGTTTAGGCAGTGAAGTAACAATGGTAGAAATGTTGCCACGCATTATGATTCGAGAAGATGAAGAAGTGTCGCAGTTAATAGCAGATAAATTCACTACTGAAGGTGTAAAACTGTTAACGGAACACAAAGCCGTTGAGTTTATAAAAAAGGGCAGCAAGAAAACTTTGCTATGCGAGCACGATGGCAATACCGTAGAAGTGCCGTTTGATGAAGTATTAGTGGCTGTAGGCCGTGCTGCCCGCCTAAAAGGCTTTGGTCTGCAAAAGTTAGACATCCCTGTATCTAAACGCCGTACCATTGAGGTAAACGATTACCTACAAGCAGGCTATTCTTCAATTTATGCTTGCGGCGATATTGCAGGGCCCTATCAATTCACGCATACAGCCTCACACCAAGCATGGTACGCCTCGGTGAATGCCTTATTTGGCTTATTCAAAAAGTTCAAAGTCGATTATTCTGTGATCCCATGGGCCACATTTACCGACCCCGAAGTGGCGCGGGTGGGCATTAACAAAACCGAAGCCAAAGAAAAAGGCATCAAGTATGAAATTACTCAATATCCCTTGGATGACCTTGATCGTGCTATTGCTGAAGGTGAAGACGCAGGCCATTTAGAGGTGCTCACGGTACCAGGTAAAGATAAAATATTAGGCGTGACCATTGTGGGCGCACATGCCGGCGATTTAATTGCTGAATTTGTGTTTGCGATGCGCCATGGCTTGGGTATGAATAAAATTTTAGGCACCATCCACATCTACCCAACACGCATGGAGTCGGTTAAATTTGCAGCAGGTAACTGGAAAAAGGCACAAACTAAAGACTGGCAATTAAAACTGCTCCAGCGCTTTCACCGTTGGCGCCGCGGATAGTAATGGGAGATTAAGCCTGCATTGAGCCGCTTTTTGTTAAGCTTGGTCCATGCAAAAAACTGTTATCCAGCAAACGCAACGATGGCTTAAACATACTGTAATCGGGCATCAGTTGTGCCCGTTTGCGGGGCAACCGTTTGCTGCTAATACAGTACAATATAAGCTTGAATCTACGCAAAGCACTGAAGCGGCATTACATAGTCTTGCCAAAGCTTGTAAGCAACTCGATCAGCAAAGCAGTATTGAGACCACTTTGCTTATTTATTCAAACGCCTTTGGCAATTTCGACGCATTCTTAGACTACATCGCTATCAGCGAAGCTTTGTTAAGTGAACTACATTACGACGGTATATATCAGCTGGCGCATTTTCACCCACATTATCAATTTGAAGGTCTGAGCGCTGATGATACCGCTAATTTCACTAACCGCTCACCTTACCCAACACTTCACTTATTACGCGAAAGCAGAGTAAGTAAAGCAGTAAACAGCTACGCCAACATCGAAAAAATCCCTAATGATAATATTCGTAAGCTACGCGACATTGGCACCAGTGCATTGCAACAGCAATTGAATGCATTGACTATACTACCGCAACAAGATCATGACTAAAGAGTGGGTTGATGCAACACAAGTGGTATTCACCGCGATGCGCGCCCAAGGCCCAGGCGGGCAGCACGTCAACACATCGGCAACGGCCATTCATTTAAGGTTTGATATTAGCGCTTCTTCATTACTCAAGCACATCAAAGAGCGGCTGCTTAATTTAAACGATGAGCGTATTACTGCTAATGGAGATATCATCATCAAGGCGCAAGGGACGCGCAGTCAGTTACAAAATAAAACCGTTGCACTGCAACGTCTAAATACTTTAATTGATGATGCGGCTTACACACCGCCCAAACGTATCCCCAGTAAGCCATCGCGCGCAGCTAAACGCGCCCGTATGGATAGAAAAACTCAACAAAGCCAGAAAAAGAATCGGCGTAGTAAAGTTATTTACGAACGAAATTAGTGTAGACACACGATTGAGAGCGGGAGCGAGTAAATTTACTTAATTTACCTCTACTCTAACTATTCATGCAGTGAAGCATTGGCTATACTTGCTGGCCAATTTTATTCCCAACTTTATTCATCGTCGCTATGTCTGCCGAACCTTTAAGTAAACCCGAATCTTATCAATCAGGCCCCGATAGCATGGGTCACTTTGGCCAATTTGGCGGACGTTTTGTTGCCGAAACCTTAATGCCACTGATCTTAGAAGTGGAAGAGGCATATTATAAATATAAAGACGACCCTGAGTTTCGCACTGAACTCGAAGGGCTTGCTAAAGACTATGTGGGTCGCCCTAGCCCTTTGTACTATGCCAAACGCTTAACTGAAGAGCTGGGCGGCGCAAAAATTTACTTTAAACGCGACGAGCTTAACCACACAGGCGCGCACAAAATAAATAACACACTTGGGCAAATTTTATTGGCCAAGCGTATGGGTAAAAAGCGTATTATCGCTGAAACCGGCGCTGGCCAACACGGCGTAGCTACGGCTACCGTATGCGCCCTATTCAACTTACCATGCGTGGTTTACATGGGTGAGACGGACATCAAACGCCAAGCACCGAATGTATTCAGAATGAAGTTGCTTGGCGCAGAGATTGTTTCTGTCACTAGCGGCACCGCAACTTTGAAAGACGCAATGAACGATGCCCTGCGTGACTGGGTGGCCAACGTGGAAGACACCTTTTACATTATCGGCACCGCTGCTGGCCCACACCCCTATCCTGAGATGGTGCGCGACTTTCAATCAGTGATTGGTATTGAAACAAAACAACAACTTCAACAAGCCGAACAGCAACTGCCTGATGCCGTGGTCGCGTGCATTGGCGGCGGCTCTAATGCCATTGGCTTATTTCATCCATTTTTAGATGATGAGAATGTGAAAATTTACGGCGTAGAAGCAGCAGGCCGCGGCGTTGATTCTGGCTTGCATGCCGCTTCATTGACGGGTGGCCAACCAGGTGTATTACACGGCAATCGCACTTACTTACTGCAAGACGAGGACGGACAAATTACCGATGCACATTCTATTTCAGCTGGCCTTGATTACCCGGGCATTGGCCCTGAGCACTCTTGGCTACATGATATTGGCCGCGTAAGCTATGTTTCTGTAACGGACGATGAGGCTTTAGAGGCATTTCAATTATGCTGTCGTCTAGAAGGCATCATCCCTGCCTTAGAACCTAGCCATGCTTTAGCCTTCGTTACTGAGCTCGCCCCTAAAATGAACAAAGATGAAATCCTAGTAATGAATATGTGCGGGCGCGGTGATAAAGATGTATTCACCGTGGCTGAAGCTTTGGGCGTGGAGATTTAAAATGAGCGTATCGAACCGAATTAATGCGAAATTTGCACAGCTCGCAAAGCAAAAACGTGCTGGCTTAGTGACATTTATCACGGCTGGTGACCCAAACCTTGATGTCTTTGAACAGATCTTAGCTAAGCTGCCTGAAGCTGGCTCCGATATAATCGAACTGGGAATGCCATTTTCCGACCCTATGGCAGACGGACCTGCAATCCAGTTAGCCAATCAACGTGCGCTTAAAAATGGCATGACATTGAAAAAGACCCTTGCAGCAGTGGCCAAGTTTCGCAAGCAAGACCAAAACACTCCCATCATTCTAATGGGCTACTACAATCCGATTTTCCATATGGGCGTGCAGAACTTCGTCGAGCAGGCACGAGAAGTGGGCGTCGATGGTTTGATTATCGTGGACCTGCCCGTGGAGGAAGATGACGAGCTTTGTCATCCTGCACGCACGCAAGACTTAGATTGGGTACGACTTGTAACACCTACTACGGATGCAAAGCGGCTGAGTAAAATCCTAAAAAATAGCTCGGGTTTTTTGTATTACGTTTCGATTGCAGGCATTACAGGTACCGCTTCTGCCAAAGGCAGTAACGTAAAAAAGGCAATCGAAGACATTCGCAAACAGTCTTCTTTACCGATAGCCGTTGGCTTTGGTATTAAGACCAAGGAACAAGTACAGCAAACAGCACAGTATGCTGATGCGGTGGTAGTTGGCTCAGCTATTGTAAACAAGATTGAGCAAGCCAAAGCTGATAACAAAACAGCAGAGCAAACTTGCGAAGCTGTAATCAGCTTTGTGCGTGAATTAAGCAGCGGCTTAAGCTAAAAAGCCACGCACAACACATCTACGCAGTACCCAGCCTAGCTTAAAAACTAAACCATTGAGCTTACTTCAAACCTTTTAATAGGTTTTCCGCTTGCTTGACTAATGTAGCATCATCACTAGCGATTACGTCGTTCAAAAAGTCTTTCGCAATCTCTTCCTCTCCTAAATCAACATAGGCCCTGGCCAAAGAAAGTGCTGCATCTGGCGCATGATTAGTGGTTCCTACCACATCCGCGTCTTCATCACGCAAATCTAAGGTAAATGAATTTTTTGGCACAACACTAGCTGCTACAGTAGCAGGCACAATATGCTTACCTATTGCTTTTTCAGCTACCATTTCTTTATCGACTCCCTTTTTGCTTGTGGGTTTTTTACGCGCAACCTGCTTATTTGCCCTAGGTGTGGCCACTTTATTTGTTGTTTTTTCGGCTTTCTTCTTTTTAGCAACTACTTTAGCAGGAGTTGATTTAACCGCCTTCTTAGCACTTATTTTCTTCTTAGCGACTGCTTTAGCAGGAGTTGATTTAACCGCTTTCTTAGTACTTACTTTCTTCTTAGCAACGGCCTTAGCAGGAGTTGATTTAACCGCCTTCTTAGCACTTACTTTCTTCTTAGCAACGGCCTTAGCAGAAGTTGATTTAACTGCCTTAGAAGTACTTAGTTTCTTCTTGGCAGCTACTTTCTTTTTAGTGCTTACCTTTCCCTTTGCTACTGTTTTGTTTTTAACACCTATTTTTGACTTGGCTGTTGTTTTCCTTGGTTTTGGCTGCTTTATTTTAGTTTTATACTTATTAGGCTTCCGTATCTTCTGACTAGACTCTGATTTTAAATTTACTGAGTCTAAGTCATCAATGCTATATTCTGCTGATAACACAGGAACATCTGATTGATCGCTGGCTTTATTACGCCTTTCGGCTTGATAACTAGGCTTGCGTTTTTTTGACCTAGCACCATTCAGCTGCTCTGTGGACTCAAACAAAGCCGGCTCATAGACCTCATCTGTTAAAACAGGCACTCGATCATCGGCTTGAACATACTCCGGCAAGTAATCCTGGGCAATAACTTCGATTTGTTCCCATTGATCGTAAATTGTACCGGCTTTCTTATGTTCAGAAATAGATTCTAACACCTCCACAAATGCAGTTTTATTGTTTTCATCAGCATAATGTCTTAGTAATTCCAGCGCAATTTTTTGATTGCTTGGTGATTGGTCATAAGCAGATTGCAACATTTTCATCGCTTCTCGCTTATATCCATGAGCGAGATAAACTTGCGCTTTTGCTAAAGGACTTATGTTTGTCCTGCTGCTAGTCGGTAGCCTGTTGTTGCTTATCGACAAATTATTATCAGCTTGATCCAAACGCACGTCTTGACCTACAGAGATCGTTGTATCATCATCATGCGAAAATAAAGACATTTCGTCATCGTCAAGTCCTTGCTTATCCCGGCCAACAAAACCACTTCCCGATTCTTCATATGAAATCGATTCTTCCTCAACATCTCTAGAACGGTGGTACGTGCCGACATTTGAACTTTGACCTCTGTGTTCCGCAAAATTGCTTTCTTGTGTCTCGCTTTCTTCTAGCAAATCTAAATCTAAGTCACCTTCTTCGCTTAGATCATATCCTTCAATATCATTATCCTTTCGCTTATCTTGCTCTAGTTCTAGCTCTACGTTTTCACTATTTAAATTTTGTGCTTTCTGTAGGTCATATAAATCATCTTCTTCAGTATACCTCCTTGAAACTTCTTGCATTTCATCATCACGCTGCCTTCGGTTGTATCGAATCAAACCATGCAAGCCTAGCAAAGCTAACAAACCTACCAACAAGTAAAGGCCAAGCCTAATAAAGCCCTCTGGTAAGTCAGAAAAACGGGAAACTAATTTATCCCAACTTGATTGAGTGCTAACTGAAGCCTTATTCTCACCCTCAAGCAATGACTCTGCCGATGCGCTTTGTATCCCAGCTGTTTCACCCTCTGACGATATATCGTCTAGTTCCAGCTGCTCACTCTCAGCAAAAAGTGATTCAACAGATTGCTGGCCTATTGCAGTAGCATTTTCTGATACTTGTGCACCTGCTCCTGCTCCTTCTTCACTTTCGCTTAAGGCGGCTGCAGCTTGGTCGGTAGCTGTATCCGCATCAGCTGGTTGTTGCTGATTCAACTGTAGCGCCTCAGCGCCACCAACCAAAATTTCGCCCGCTTCAGATAACACTTCGGCTGTGCTTTCTATTTGGGCCTCAGCCACAGAATCACTTGAGTTTAACGGCTCATTTTCTAATTTTCCTTGTTCTAGCTGCTGTTCTGCAGTCGCTTCGGTTAACTGCTGCGGTGACTCAACATTTGGCCGTGCCATTTGCTCAGTGTTTTCAACACTGGCCTGCAGCTGTTGTTGTGCTTGGTTATTAAGCACACCCAGCGTTTGGTTTTGCATTTCTAACAGTTGGCCAATTTTACCAAGTTGTGATTCCACTTGATTTAATCGCTCACTAAGCACCACATTTTCTCCGCGTGCCGCAACCATTTCTTCGCGAAAACTGTTCATTTCAGTACGTATAGCAGCTAATTCACCCGCATTTTGCTCCAGCAACTCTTCAGTAGCACCAGAACCTGACGCTGGGCTTTGAACAACATCAGCATCCACCCCAATCTGTAAAGTGTTTTGTGCTATTTGAGGCGCACCTTGACCCTGTGCAACGTCACTGGAGCGGCTGCTTGGGCTTAGCTTACGCACCTGCTCAATTGCACTTGTTCTAGTCAATGCAAGCATCTGTTCAGGGCTTGGTATATTAAGCTTCACGCCTTGCGCAAGTAAATCTATATTGCCAGTTGGAAAAGCTTGCTTGTTTTGATTATAAAAAGCCACCCAAGCTTGCTGCATCGAAACATCGCCAGAACGATAGCGATTGGCAATTACCGAGAGAGACTCACCAGGTTGCACAATCACGGCATTGTCCATTGAATCAACCGTACTTATGCTTTTAGCTAGCACCTCAGTGCTTCTTTGCTGCACACCTTGCGAACCAAGCGGGCGCAATTTGACCACATAATCACGCAATATATTTCCACCAATCCAATCTAATTGGAGCAGCAAATTTAAATCAGCACTGTTGATATTTTCTGTGCTGGTGATTTCGAGCTCAACTTGATTACCTTCAGGAGGATTCAAATTAAAACGAAAACTACTTGCTTGCTCAGGGTACTGCAAGCCACGCTGTGAGAATACCGTTTGATCTGCCAATTTGACGTTAAGCGAATCAATCTCCAACTGAAACTCCGTCGTCAGCATAATGCTCAAGCTAAGCGGTTGGCCTAATGTTGATTTAGTCTCCAACTCGCCCATGCTCAATGCATGTGCAGCGGAGGCCAACCATTGCACTATCAAGGCGATTGCGATTAACTTAACTTTCATTAAAACTGAAACCTTTAGAAGGAATTTTTATGGATCTATGGAGGCTACCATCGATACATTCTATGCAATC
>CALIFM010000139.1 GCA_938021685.1 uncultured Gammaproteobacteria bacterium
CTTGCACTTAAGCCCTATATTGCCTATATTCAGCGCCCCCGAAAATTTCGGGTAACGCATTTATTAAGCACAGCCTCTGATTGGAGGGGTGATAACGAGGAAACACAATGAAAGCCGAGACACACCCAGATTACAATACTATTACAGTAAGCTGCACTTGCGGCAACACCTTTGAAACACGCTCTACTTCGGGTAAAGATCTTAGCGTTGAAGTATGTTCAGAGTGCCATCCTTTTTATACTGGTCAACAAAAAATTGTTGATACGGCTGGCCGTGTAGGTAAGTTCCAAGCGCGCTACGGCCGCAAGGGCTAGTCAAGCTAAAGCGATAGTTATCTGTACGGCTTTGGCCAATGACTAAATTGCGCTTAAACCAAGCTGCAAAAAAGGCACCTTTTAAGGGTGCCTTTTTTATTGTGTTGCTGCTTAGCAGCTTGCTCGTTGCTTGTAATGAGCAGCCAAAGCCAAAAAATGAGCAACAAGGGCAAAGCCAGCCAAGCACCAATGCACCAGTAAAAGGCCAGCAGGCCAAAGTACGCTATGTGGTAGACGGCGACACCATCAATTTGAGTGACGAGACTAAGGTGCGGCTGGTCGGCATCAATACACCTGAACTGGGCCATGGTGAGCGCAAAGATGAGCCTTTAGCGGAAGAGGCTCGCAAGCGCTTGATGGCCTTGCTTAAAGATAAAAAGGTTACTTTGCAAACCAACGATGAGCCCTTTGATAAACATGGCCGGATGCTTGCACATGCCTATAACAGTAAAGGCGAAAATGTGCAGCAGGTGTTGCTGCAAGAAGGCTTGGCTTTTGCAGTAGCGGTCGCGGATAGCCTGAGTCAAATCGAGCCTTATTTGCAAGCCGAAGCCAGCGCTCGCAATCAAAAGCGCGGCATTTGGAGCGAGCCGCATTACGCCCCGCAGCAGGCCGATCGCATCTATAATAGCAATGTGAAAGGTTATCGCCTTATACAAGGCGTAGTGAGCAAAGTAAGCAAATCAAATAAAAACATGAATTTGCACTTAGGTGAGCAGTTTAAGGTGCTCATCCCGCGCGGCAATTGGAAAAAATATTTCACTGGCAAACCTAAGCAATATTTAAACCAAACCGTCACTGCGCGCGGTTGGGTGTTTCGCTCGCACGGCAATAGTGGTGTCAAGGTATACCACCCCTCGATGATTGAAGTTGATCAGTAACGAATATGAGCCGTACTGCATTGCAAATTAACTTGCCGCTTGAAGCATTGATCGGGCAGATGGAAGCGCAGCTAGAGGCCGCGCCGCTGTTTTTTGGCCATAGCACCACCAGTGCTTGGGAAGATGCAGCCTGGATTGCGATGCATGCGACTGACCAAGACATGGGTCAAGATGAATTTGATTGGCAGCTTATTCCGAACGCCGCTCAATTACAAAGTATGCAAGCTTTGCTGGACCAACGTATCGATACTCAAAAGCCTTTGGCGTACCTGCTTAATGAAGCTTGGTTTGCAGGGCATCGTTTTTATGTGGATGAACGCGCCATTGTGCCTCGCTCATATTTTGGTGAATGGATTCCTGAGCAATTTTCGCCGTGGGTAGATATTAGTGGTGTGAAGCGTATTTTAGATTTGTGCACAGGCAGCGGCTGCATCGCCATCGCCTTGGCACATGCTTTCGAAGGTAGTACAGTAGACGCTACAGAGCTATCAGCTGATGCCTTGGCAGTAGCGCAGGAGAACGTCAAGCGCCATAACTTGCAGTCGCGGGTACACTTGCATCAAGGCGATTTATTCTCGAGTTTAAACCAGCGCTACGACCTCATTTGTGCCAACCCGCCCTACATCAGCCATGATCGTATGGACAAGCTACCCACGGAGTTTTTGCGTGAGCCAGATATGGCTTTTCGTGGTGGCGACTTAGGCCTTGATATCGTGGCGCGCTTGTTGCAACAAGCACCTGATTATCTCAATGACGACGGCGTGCTGATTGTGGAAGTGGGTACAGCAGCGCTGGATCTAGAAGCACAGTACCCGCAGCTGCCGTTTACTTGGCTTAGTACCGATGATGAGGCAATGGCTTTGTTTATGCTAAATGCCGCACAGCTGCGCGAAGCGGATTTATAGCACTTTAAGTTGGAGTAATCAGCTGTGCCGAAAGGCCTTGCAGTTAAGTTTTATTGTCGCTAGAATCATTTGCCATGAAAGGCTCGGTCAAAAAAATTGCCCCCACTGCAGCGTTCGCCCTGAATGCAGCAAGCCTTTTAACGGCGCTTAGCCTAATCCTGCTGCTGCGCCCGCTGGCGCAATAATAACCCCTCACACAATTTAGTTTTTCCTGTTTGGCCTGTCGGTTTAAAACCGCAGCGACCCTTAATACATATGAATTTAGGAATGAGTCGATGAGCGACCAATTAATTATTTTTGATACCACTATGCGCGACGGCGAACAAAGCCCTGGCGCATCCATGACCTTAGAAGAAAAGATGCAAATTGCGCGTTTACTAGAAAAGATGCGCGTAGACGTGATCGAGGCGGGGTTTCCCGTTGCTAGTGAAGGCGATTTTGAAGCGGTTAATACCATTGCCAAAACAATCAAGGACAGCACAATTTGTGGTTTAGCCCGTGCCCACCCTACCGATATCGAGCGTGCAGGAGAGGCGTTAAAACCCGCTGCGAGCGGCCGTATTCACACCTTTATTGCAACATCGCCGATCCACATGGAAACCAAGTTGCGCATGCAGCCAGACCAAGTGATCGAACGGGCAGTAGCCGCTGTCAAGCAAGCACGAAATTATACCGATGACGTTGAGTTTTCGCCCGAAGATGCGGGCCGCTCAGACCCTGACTTCTTATGTCGTGTTTTAGAGGCGGTAATTGACGCCGGTGCCAGTACGGTGAATATTCCCGACACAG
>CALIFM010000140.1 GCA_938021685.1 uncultured Gammaproteobacteria bacterium
CAACCGTAAGTGACGAAAAAGTATTTTATCGCTTCAAGCTACTGAACAAAAAACGCGGCCGCGTTTCGGTGGTGGTAATCGACCCAAATGAGCCTAACTTAACAACTCTGGATAACTAAACATGCGTTTATTAATTGTTGAAGACGAACCGAATTTACGCACTCAACTTGAAGCAAAATTTCGCCAAGCAGGCTATGCGGTTGATTCCTCTGGTGACGGCGAAGAAGGCTTATACTATGCCTCTGAGTACCCAATTGACTTAGCGATCATTGACTTAGGCTTGCCTAAGATGACCGGCATTGAGTTGATCAAAAACTTGCGCAAATTGGGCAAAGACGTACCTGTGCTGATTCTAACGGCTCGTAACAAGTGGCAAGACAAAGTAGAAGGCCTTGAAGCCGGTGCAGATGACTACTTAGCTAAGCCATTTCACTTTGAAGAATTGGCTGCTCGGGTTAAAGCTCTAATCCGCCGCGCTGCAGGTCAAGCCGACCCACTGATTACTGTGGGTGATATCAGCTTAAACACTACTACTCAAGACGTCAAATATAAAGATAAACTGCTTGACTTGACTGCTTATGAGTACCGCTTATTGCATTATTTAATGCTTAATGCTGGCAAAGTAATTTCCAAAATGGAGCTAACCGAGCATTTGTATGATGAAGACGCTGATCGCGATAGCAATGTGATCGAAGTATTTATTCGTCGTCTGCGCAAAAAGCTCGATCCAGACGGCACACTTGAGCCTATCGAAACACTGCGTGGCCGCGGCTATCGCTTTGTGATCCTAACTTAACAAGCTATCCCATTTATATACGCCTAGCCTGCACCAAGCAAAGCCTGCTAAGCTAGGCGCATGAACTCCTTACGTCGGCGCATTCTATTCGCCACTTTTGGCACCATCATCCTGTTTTTATTGCTAGCAGGCATTGCGCTAGACAAAGCTTTCCAGCGCGTCATTCGATCTAGTATTAATAGCCAGCTACAAGGCATGACCTATGCCTTATTGGCCTCAGGCGAGCTCGACGCACAAGGAAAGCTACAGCTACCCACCCAGCTACCGCAGACCGATATTCTTATCCCGGGCTCAGGTCTAATTGCAGTTATCATTGATGATCAAGGCAAGGTCACTTGGCGCTCGCCCTCATCCCTTGGTGAAACCCTGCCACCACTAGCTCCATTGCCACCAGGTCGTTCGTTTTTTGATCCTGCTAAAGAGCAGAAAATGGCGCCTTTCATTTTCAGCTTTGGCTCAATTTGGGGCAACGAGCAAGTAGCCGATCAGCGCCTTACCTTCTCCTATATCCAATCTAAGGATTCGTACTTAAAACAAATTGCTGGCTACCGTGAAACACTGATTCAATGGCTGGGTGGCGGCGCTTTGTTAGTTTTATTGCTTCACGGCATTGTGGTGCTACGCGAGCTGCGACCACTATCTAGGGTAGTTAGAGAGATTGATAAAATCGAACAAGGCCAAAGCGACCAGCTATCCGAAGGCTACCCTGATGAACTTGCACATCTGACTGGACGCATCAATCGTTTTATAAAGAACGAGCGCGCTCAAATGCAGCAATATCGCCATGGTCTTGATGATTTAGCGCATAGCTTAAAAACTCCACTAGCAGTGATTCGTGGGCTGGACATTGAAGATGCCAAAACCATCCGCAAAGCGGATACAAGCAAGCAACTGCGTTTGCAAGTTGATCGGATGAGCGAAATCATTGATTATCAGCTTAAACGCGCTGCTGGCGCCGGCAAACAAACACTGGGCCAAAACGCAGTAGTTATCCATCCAATCATCGAAGGCACTGGCAACTCTTTACGCAAGGTGTACGCTGATAAAGACATTGCATTCAGTTTTGAGTGTGCCCCTGATATTAGTGTACGAATCAATAAAGATGACTTGTACGAAATGATCGGAAATTTGACCGATAACGCTTTTAAGTGGGCCAAAAGCAGAGTACACATTAATTGCCGCCTTGAACAAGCTAAAAACAAGGCCAGCTGCTTAGTCATTACCGTTGAGGACGATGGCCCTGGAGTGAGCCCTGCTGTGGCTAAGCTTATCATTAAGCGCGGAGTGCGTGCCGATGAACAAACTCCCGGTCAAGGCATTGGTTTGGCCGTGATAAATAATATCCTAGAACAAGTCGACGGCCGATTATTAATCAGCAAAAGCACCACATTAGGCGGCGCCAAAATTGAACTTGAATTACCAGCAAGTAAGCACTAATTTAATTATGAAACATCGGCCCATACTTTGTTAATACCAAGCCTGCCACTGTATACATTTACATATCAATCTAAAAACCAAACGTAATTCATGAATCTTCTCGCCTACGGCGCCAGCAACAGCCGCCTCTCAATCAATAAAGCACTTGTCACTTACGCTGCACAGCTTTTGCAAGTACAGTCTGAAAATATTGAAGTAGAGATACTTGATCTGAATGATTTTGAGATGCCTATCTATAGCCACGAACGTGAGCAAGACCATGGCATCCCAGATTTAGCACAGCAATTTTATAAAAAAATTGGCGCAGCAGACGCACTAATGGTGTCGTTTGCCGAGCATAACGGTCATTATAGTGCCGCCTATAAAAATTTATTCGACTGGGCTTCGCGCATCAACGTCAAGGTATATCAAAACAAGCCAGCGGTCATTATGTCTACTTCGCCTGGCCGTGGCGGCGCAAATAGTGTGCTAACAGCAGCAAAAGCATCAACACCCTTCTTTGGTATGGATATTAAAGCAGATTTATCAGTGCCCAGTTTTAATGATCAATTTACGCTTGAAGACGGGCAAATTGTCAATGCAGAAAATGCCATCCGAGAACAACTGCTGCAAGCAGTGCAAAGCTTGGTTTAACTGTCTTCATCTAGGACTTGTCTAAACCTGTTGGTATCGCAGCTTAGCTTAGCTAATCGAATCAAACTCTGGCAATATACCTAATTCGGCAAAGCTCAGGCTTTGGTCGTCGGCAACGATAATATGGTCCAACACGCGTATATCAATCAGCCCTAATGCTTGTACCAAACGTTGCGTTAGTGCCTTATCTTGCGCCGAGGCCTGCAAATGACCACTGGGGTGGTTGTGCGCCAAAATGACCGAACTGGATTGATGTCGCAAAGCCAGCTCCACTACCTTGCGCGGATGCACGTAAGCATCTTTAACCGTGCCGCGGCTAACCAGTGCCGGAAAGATTACTCGTAAGCGACTGTCTAAGCACAGCAAATAAAACACTTCGGTGCGTCGACCAATTAGCAAAGGCTTCACATACTCAGCTACCGCACGCGCCGAATTTAAAATTGGTTGGTCGCGTTTGATACGGTCATGTAGATAACGCCGCGTCAACGCTGGCATCAGGCTGAGCAACACCGCTGCTTGTTGACCCACACCTGTCACTTGCTGCAGCTCACCAAGGTCGGCGTCCAGCACTGCAGACAAGCTACCAAAGCGCTTCATTAAATGATGGGCAATACGATTGGTATCGCCGCGCGCTAAGGCGTAATACAACAGCAACTCCAGCACTTCGTGGTCGTGTAAGTCGCCAAGGCCTGCATGGGCATAGCGGTCACGCAATCGTTGCCGATGGCCTTTGTTCACATTTTCTGCACTACGTGCTGCTGGTTTAAGCTGATCTTGCATGATAAAAATATAACAAATTTTTCTGCTCAATCAACAACCAATTAATCACCCAAGATATTACGCAGGTTGGCGATCTGCATACGTCCCGTGTTTTGCTGAGCTTGCGCATCCGGCTTATTAGCATCGTCCCAATCCAATTCTTCTTGTGGCAATTCTTGCAAAAAGCGGCTAGGCATGCACTCTACTGTTTCACCAAAACGTTGGCGTTTCATGGCGTACGACAAGCATAGACTACGCATCGCGCGGGTTATGCCCACATAGAGCAAACGGCGCTCTTCCTGCACACTACCCTCGTCCACTGAAACCCGATGCGGCAAAATATCCTCTTCTACACCCACCAAAAACACATGGTTGAACTCCAGCCCCTTAGCAGCATGTAACGTCATCATGCTCAGCTGATCAAACTCGCTATCCTCTTCTTGCTTATCTAGAATATCACGCAACATCAACTTGGCGACCATATCGCTTAAGCTCAACGATTCAGCGCCATCTTTTTGCATCGAGCACATCCAATCCAGCAACTCACGCACATTGTTCCAGCGCCGTTGTGCTTGCTCAAGGTCGCCCGCATCTTGCAAAAAACGTTCATATCCTACTGCCTCAATCAGACTTTCAAATACACCAATCGGGTCACCCTTTTCTGCATCACTCCCCCATTGCACCAACTGCTGACAAAAGCCCACCAAGGTTTGATGCGCTTTGTTTTTCAGCTCTGTTTTTAGCTCAGGGTCAAAAGCTGCTTCGAACATACTGGCACCGCGCGCCGTGGCAAACTGCGCGAGCTTTTCAATGCTGGTCGGCCCTATTCCGCGGCGCGGGGTATTCACTACGCGTAAAAAAGCACGGTCGTCATCAGGGTTGGTTAACAAACGCAAATAAGCCAGCATATCGCGAATTTCACTGCGGTCAAAAAATGATAGACCGCCGCTGATGTAATACGGTATACGCATCTCACGCAGTGCCTTTTCAAATACCCGTGCCTGGTGGTTGCTGCGGTATAAAATGGCAAAATCTTTAAATCGCGCGTTGTGGTCCAGCTGTAAGCCCAAAATGGCCGACACCACCCGCTGCGCTTCGTGGTGCTCGTTCTGCGCAGACATCACTTTAATAGCATCACCGTAGCCCAGCTCGCTCCACAAGTTTTTTTCATATGGCCGTTGATTATTCGCGATCAACGCATTCGCGATCTTTAAAATGCGCCCCGCCGAGCGGTAATTCTGCTCCAACTTTACTACCTCTAAGTTGGGGTAATCCACTTGCAGTTGAGCAATATTCTCAGGTAAGGCGCCGCGCCAGCCGTAAATCGATTGATCATCATCACCAACGACAGTAAGGCCTGCGCCATCACCCGCCAAGGCACGCACAAAATCGTACTGTGCGCCATTAGTGTCTTGGTATTCATCTACCAACACATAGCGATAGGTTGCTTGCCATCGCTTACGTACAGCTTCATTAGCTTGCAATAAAGCACTGGGCATCAAGATTAAATCGTCCAAGTCAACCGTATTGCAACTACTCAAATAGCTTTCATACTTAGGGTAAATAGCAATCGCAGCATTCATAATAGGCCCCGTGCCCGCCATTTTTAATTGGCTGGCCTGCACCCCTGCATTTTTCCATGCTGAAATTTGCCCATGCACTTTTTCGTAAACAGTGGTGTCGGCGCTTAAATCGCCGCGCATTAAATCGCACACCAAACTCACGCCGTCACGCGGATCCATTAAGCTAAAGCCTTCACGCAAACCCACATGCTGTGCCTCAGCGCGTAATAGCTTCAAACCCAATGAATGAAAAGTGGAAACAGTTAAGCCATGGGTTTCGTTTTTATCTTGCAGTAAAGCACCAACGCGCTTTTTCATCTCGCGCGCAGCCTTGTTAGTAAAGGTTACTGCCACTATATGCGTAGGCGATACCGCGCGTTTTTGAATCAGCCAAGCAATTTTTTGAGTAATCACCCGCGTCTTACCACTGCCAGCACCGGCTAATACCAACAACGGCGTACCCAAGTGCTTGCAAGCCGCGGATTGCGGCGGATTAAGACGGTCGCTCATGGTGACTTATTTAATGGGGGCTATCG
>CALIFM010000141.1 GCA_938021685.1 uncultured Gammaproteobacteria bacterium
ATTGATTACATGATGCGCGTAGCAGTAAAAGACATGAAGGCTTACGATCGCTTTTATCAAAAGCTGATTGAGCAAATTGATGTGGCAGATGTCAGCTCTAACTTTGCCATGGAGCAACTTAAATACACCACAGCCATTCCTCTCCAACGCAGCTAAGTATCGTTGCGAGCCAGTCGCTGCAATGCGTTATTTTACATCGATTTATTGATCCACTAGAATGATCACAATGTCTGATGATAATTCAAATGCCGAAGCGGGCATTGCCAGCACCCAAGCCCACGGAGCGAAAGGCCGTCTCGCGCAAGGAGGCAGCAAAGCGCTGGCTGCTCAGCATCAATCGGGATTGACATATATGAATGAGCGAGTACTCACCATGCTGGTCTGCTTGTTAGCCATTATCTTAATTACCGTTTGGACCATTGAAACCACTCCAGTAATTAAATACGGCAGTACCACTGCGATTGCCCTAATCGTGGCGTGGTTTGCACTGAGTATTACCCGCCGACGCAAGCATTTGGGGCAGCTACGCGAGCATCAACTCAGCGAGCACGAGGGCACCCGCAAATCTCTATAAGCCTGCGAGTTTACGACTTAAACAGGCATCCACAAGCAACTTTTAAATAAGCAAGCTAGGGTGTATATCTTGTGGTTATAATGGCCACTGTTTATTTTTATCTGCCCCACGCATGTCCAGCCTCGAACGGCCATTTTCCTTGCGCGAGCGGGCAGCTTTACTGCTGGTACTAGCCAGCTGGTCAAGCAATTATCTGGCCGTGCAGTTTGACGCAAATGAACTGCCAGTATGGGCTGCCTTAAGTTTACGATTTTCGCTAATTGCTACCGTGTTGGCACACTTCCATTTTGCTGATTACCCACTTTAAAGACTATCAAGATAAATAAACAGACCTCCTTATGAATTCTTATTTAAAAGGCTTTCTTATCACTTTAACAGGCGTGTTGGTCATCACGCCCGATGCTTTGTTGATCCGACTTATTGAAGGCAATAGCTGGACAGTGATGTTTTGGCGCGGCCTGCTAAGCGGCACGATGATTACCTTTGGTTTGCTGCTGTATTATCGCAAAGACTTTTGGCCTAAGCTTAAAGGTGTAGGCTGGCCAGGCTTAGCTCTTGCCGTCATTTGGGGCATCAGCAGTTTATGTTTTGTCTATTCGATCAAGCACACACTGGCAGCTAACACGGTGTTTATCGTCAGTACTGCGCCAGTGTTTGCTGCGCTGATTGCATGGCTGGTGCTTAAAGAAAAAGTATCCACCCACACGTGGCTGACCATCGGCGCCTGCTTGTTTGGTATTGGTATTATAGCTTATGGCAGCATTGCCCCAAGCCATGGACAGACAACAGCCCAAGGCTCGATCATTGGTGACTTAGCTGCACTTGGTGCCGCCATCGCAGTAGCCATTACCTTCAGTATCGCGCGGCGTTACCGCAATGTGAGCATGATTCCTGCGATGGCATTGTCGGCTTTTATTGCTGCAGCGATCGCATGGCCATTTAGCGCTCCAGTTGTACAAAATTCCACCAACTTCATTGCCATTGCCTTAATCGGGCTAGTTGTGGCCCCTTTAGGGGCGAGCTTATTGTCGATTGGGCCGCGTTACATCCCTGCTGCGGATGTAAGCTTGCTACTGCTACTAGAAGCTGTACTTGGTCCTATTTGGGTGTGGTGGGTGCTTAATGAAGTTCCCAATAAAACCACTTTTGTCGGCGGCACGTTTGTGCTACTAACCTTATTCATCAGCAATACTATAGCCTTACTGCGTCGACGCGACAAAGCTTAAAACACAAAGCCTATCGACACACAATGAGCCGCTTAACAAACCGCGCTTAAGTCTGCTATATTGATTAACCAACATCATCTTAAAAAACAAAACAACGCCATGAAAGCCGCAACCTATACCGCCTTTGGCAGCGCCGAAGATGTGCTGCAACTCGCTGATTTAACCGCGCCTGAGCTGGGGCCTTACGACGTGCAGGTCAGCTTGCGTAGCTCTGGCATTAACCCCTCAGATGTAAAAAAACGTGCCGGCCAACGCGGTGATTTTAATGATGAGTTTGTGGTGCCACATAGCGATGGCGCAGGTGTGATTACGGCTGTTGGCAGCAAGGTGGATGTGGCCCGCGTAGGAGAACGGGTGTGGCTGCACAGCGCCCAGCATAATCGCCCATGGGGTACGGCTGCTACAGGTGTTAGCTTACCGGCAATGTTAGCTAACCCCTTGGCCGACAATTGCAGCTTTGAACAAGGTGCTTGCATTGGCATCCCAATGATGACAGCGCACCGCTGTTTAACGGTAGCTGGCAACATGAAAGGCCAGAATATTTTAGTGACCGGTGCGATGGGCCGCGTGGGGTTTTACGCCGTGCAAATGGCAAAACTGATGGGAGCAACCGTGGTGGCGACTTACGGCGCTGACAGAGATGAACAAGCAGTATTAGACTTAGGCGCTGATTATGTAGTCAGTCATCGTGATGATCAATTCCCCGAGCAAATCATGCAGCAGTTAGATGGCGCACATATACACCATGTGATCGACGTTGAGTTTGGCGTGAACGTGGAAAAATACACTCCTGTATTGAGCGATTATTCTAGCATTGCCTCGTATGCTTCGGGCGTGCACCCCACACCTGCTATTCCATTTTACGCATTGATGTTCAAGAACATCTCATTCCACCCCGTGTTTGTGTATGCAATGCCTGACAAGGCCATCGGCGCCTCTATCACAGACATCAACCGTTGGTTGCAGCAAGGTAAATTGACTTTTCACGATATCAAGACTTTCTCACTGGATGATATCGTAGCGGCGCACGAATACGTGGAACAAGGCGCACGTGGCCATGTGGTGCAAAGCATTGATAAAACTGCTGCCTAATGCTTCAATTATTAGAAGCTAACACCTAAAAACGCATGAAACCAATCAAACCTGCTGAGCGCCGTGTAGCCAAC
Organism: uncultured Gammaproteobacteria bacterium; assembly: GCA_938021685.1. Classification (GTDB taxonomy): domain Bacteria; phylum Pseudomonadota; class Gammaproteobacteria; order Arenicellales; family Poriferihabitantaceae; genus JAAELZ01. The sequence goes on from CALIFM010000141.1 coordinate 2,967, forward strand.
ATCTATACTGATCCCTTTACTGAATGGAGCGGCGAAAACAACCAGCCCACTGGCGAAAGTCTGTTACAACTAAACACAGCTAAGCCCCAAGGCGTGGGCTTTCATGTATATAAAATGGCACCCGGCTTAACGACTGTGCCGCATCGCCACAGTGAAGACGAAGAATTTTTGCTGCTAGAAGGTGACCTGACTGACAACGACGGCACAGTCTATAAAGTAGGTGATTTAGTGTGGCTAAAAAAAGGCACCGAGCATTGCTCTACCACTCAAAACGGTTGCACCCTAGCGGTATATATCCCCAAAGCAGAAGTGGCTATCTAAACCACTCTAAGCTAATCACACCTACATCCAACCCTACTATCAATAGCGCCTATGTTGGCGTGCTGGCACACACACCTAATTCATTGCAAAAACGCGTGGTGGTGGTGCCAGTTAATCGGTGCATTGAGCCATCACTGAAAGTCAAAGTCATACCTTGACCTGTCGTATCAGGTTGTTCTGGCCACACTGTGGGGGTGATCAGTCTGAGACTCAATTGCAAATTGCTGCTATCGATAATGGTAGCAGGCAAACTGGTGTTAATGAGCAATTGCCAGCGGCTAGGATCATCTAAAGTGATGCCGGTAACCACTAAAGGAAAAGGTAGCTTGTAATCATACAAAGTGAAGCTTTTGTCTGCCGTGCAATTAACCACGGTATTTGAATTTTCTGTACAGTCTGCTGCCGCTTGCGCACGAATACTCAACAACTGGCTCATCATTATCGGCCCCTCCGACGTAGTAGCCAGCGGCACTGTTGCCTGCGCATGCTGTGGCAGGCTGATGGCTGCCACAACAGGGGAGGTCCATACGGCTGTTTTTAACCACGTTCGACGTTGCTGTTGTTGCTTATTCAATTTTAGATTTGATATATGTTTATCCATGCTTAGTTATGTACTATTGCATATTAAATCGGGTGTTATTTGCTTGCGCCATGGGCTAAACTGCAAATCAAAAAAATGGTGACCAAAGCACAATAGAGAATAACAGTTTCTTCTAATACTATAAATCACCACCCTAGGTGATCGCAACTAATTCATATCATGACAAATTCAACCATGCATGCTGTTCACCTCATTGGCCATGGCAGCTTTGAAATGCTGCAGTACCGCGAAGACGTGCCCATACCCTCTCCCCAAAAAGGCGAAGTCCTTATCAAAGTGGGGGCTGCTGGAGTAAACAACACTGACATCAACACGCGCACTGCTTGGTATTCCAAAGCGGTCACCACCGGCACCGAGGAAGGCGGCGAAAGTGGCTTTGCAGGCGCGGATGATGATGACGGCAGTTGGTCAGGAACACCGCTTCAATTTCCACGTATCCAAGGCGCCGATTGCTGCGGCACAGTGGTCGCTGTGGGTGAAGGCGTCGACCCAAAACGTGTTGGTCAGCGTGTTTTAGTCACCGCCGTGCAAATGGATACTACCAGTGATAAAGATTTTTACGCCGCCACACTGGGTTCTGAAATGGACGGCGCATTTGCGCAATATTGCGTAGTAGCAGATCATGAGACACATGCAGTTAATTGCGATTGGAGCGATGCTGAGCTGGCCTCAATTCCTTGTGCTTATTCCACCGCTGAGAACTTACTGCACCGTGTAAAGCTTGGAGCTGAAAAAATATTGATTACCGGTGCATCTGGAGGCGTAGGCTCGGCAGCCGTGCAATTGGCCAAACGCCGCGGCGCAACCATTTATGCCGTAGCCAGCAAAGCCAAATTTGATGATGTTAAAGCACTCGGCGCCGACCATTTAATTGATCGCAACGCCGACTTAATTAAAGAGCTAAGCACCGAAGCACTGGATGTGGTTGTTGATTTAGTTGCCGGGCCTGCTTGGCCGTCGATGCTGGAAGTGCTCAAGCGCGGCGGGCGCTATGCAACCGCTGGCGCTATTGCTGGCCCAATCGTAGAGCTAGATGTGCGCACCCTATACTTAAAAGACTTGAGCTTGATCGGTTGCACTTTTCAAGAGCCCGTGGTGTTTGAAAATTTAGTGTCGTATATCGAGCGTGGTGAAATTCGCCCAGTGGTCGCTAAAACTTACCCTCTGAAAGACATTGCCATTGCTCAGCAAGATTTCTTAGACAAGCAATTTACGGGCAAGCTGGTGTTAATTCCACCGCAAGTTTAAGCCACGAACCACCATGGAAATTGCTGCCATCGACGTCTATCAAATTAACCTGCCCTATGCGGGCTGTCAATATGAGTTGTCAGGTGGGCGGGTATACACTTCTTTCGATGCCACTATCGTGCGAGTGACGACCGCTTGCGGCTTGCAAGGCTTTGGTGAGTCCACCCCTTTTGGCTCGAACTATATTGCGGCCCACGCCTTAGGCGTACGTGCTGGCATTGCCGAGATGGCGCCACATTTACTTGGTCATGACCCACGCTTATGCGACCGCTTAAACGAACTGATGGATCAATGTTTAATGGGGCATCTGCATGCTAAAGCTGCAATTGATGTGGCCTGCTGGGATATTTTTGGCCAGTCAGTCGACATGCCGCTGCATCAATTACTGGGCGGTAGCACCAATGAACGACTGCCTGTGATTTCATCTATTTATGCTGGCGAGCCCGACGATATGCGTGCGCGGGTGCAAGCACACCGTGAACGCGGCTATTGGGGGCATTCGGTAAAAATTGGCGCAAGCGAAGCCCAAGGCGGCCCTAAGCTAGATGCTCAGCGCATTGAAGCAGCACTAGGTGATGCTAAACAAGGCGAGTTTTACTTAGTAGACGCCAATGGCGGCCTGAGTGTGGAGCACGCTCTGCGCTTGCTAAAGCTGCTGCCACCATCGCTGGACTTTGTGCTGGAAGCACCCTGTGCCACTTACCGTGAACATCAAGCATTGCATCGCCATTGTGATGTGCCATTGTTGCTAGACGAATTAGCAACCGATGAAGCTAGTGTATTACAAGCTATTGGCGACGGCGTAGCCGAAGGCATTGGCCTCAAAATATCCAAAGCAGGCGGACTCACACGCAGCAAGCGACAGCGCGATTTGTGCATCACCGCTGGCCTGACTATGAGCGTGCAAGACACCGTCGGTTCGGACATCGCCTTTGCAGCAATTTTAGCCTTGGGTCAAACCGTGCCGAGTAAGCACCTACGCTGCGTGCTGGACACCCGCGACATGGTGAGTTTACACACGGCCACCTTAGATGCACCGATCAAAGACGGTGGGGTGGCGGCCCCTGCTCGACCGGGCTTAGGCGTTACACCAAAGATGGATACCCTAGGCACAGCCGTAGCCCATTACAGCTAAGGGTCAATTAACATCTCTCACAAATAGTGGAATCACTTAGCCCTACCCAAGCACGCAAGCTAATACTACTTAGCCAAGGCCTGCCACCAAGTGCAGCCAAAGGCACCGCTTTGCAAGCCAGCTTTGCAGCGATTGAACGCATAGGCTATGTGCAAATCGACACCATCTCGGTAATTGAACGCGCCCATCACCACACATTGTGGAACCGCAATCGCCGCTATCAAACCAAGCATTTGGAGCAATTATTGCAAAGCCATGATGTGTTTGAATATTGGTCGCACGCCGCGGCCTATTTACCCATGCGCGACTTTCGCTTTAGCTTAGTGCGCAAACAAGCAATTAAAAGCGGCGAGCAAGATCATTGGTATGAGCGCGACTTGAAAATGCAGCAGCGGGTGCTGGATCGCATCCATGATGAGGGACCACTCATGGCCAAGGATTTTGACAACGGCGGCGAGCAGACGAGCGATTGGAATAGCAAACCCGCTAAGCGTGCACTGGAGTATTTATTTATGCAAGGTGACTTAATGGTACCAAGGCGCAGTGCTTTTCATAAAGTGTATGACTTGACTGAACGAGTATTGCCTGCTGGAGTCGATACCGCACTACCGAGTGAAGATGAGTATCTGCGTTTTCTGATAACGCGTTTCTTGCAAGCCAATGGGTTAGGTCTTGAGCGCGAAATGCGCTATTTATTAAAAAGCATGCAAGGCAAACTAGCCCCTATATTAGACCGGCTATACGATAGCGGTGAGTTGCAATTGGTAGCAGTTGCAGGGCAAAACTATTATGCCTTAAATGAACAACTTGCCTTGCTCGACAAGCCCCTACGGCGCAACACAGCCGCTATATTGTCGCCGTTTGATAACCTATTGATTCAACGTGAGCGCATGCGGGCCTTGTTTGATTTTGACTATCAGATCGAATGCTATGTGCCCGCAGCCAAGCGCCAACACGGTTATTTTTGCTTGCCGGTTTTGTGGGATGGCCGATTGGTGGCACGTCTTGATTGTAAAGCACAGCGCAAAACAGGCCTGCTGGCTATTCACCAATTGAGCTTAGAAAACAACCTGAAAAAGCTAGAACCCTTCGCCGCTGCTTTGAGCAAAGAATTGCACCATTTTTTAGCATTCAATAACTGCCAGCGACTGGCCATTGACAAGGTATCACCGTCTGCATTTAAGGCCCTGCTAAAGCAGCATTTAGTCGATCTGCTATAGGTTTTTCATATTAGACGATGCCATCTGCTGCCGCTTGCAACAGCAACACGACCACCAAAAAAACCAGCAAGCTATCTAGCAATTGACGGTATGTTTGTACAGGCAAGCGCGCCTGTAAGCGTTGACCCAACAACAAAGCCAGCAGTGCCGCTAAGGCTAATGGCAGGGTTTGCACCAGCGTATTCATATCAACTAAATCTGCCTGCACAAACACCGCAATTTGCACCAACTTACCTAATAAGAAGCAGCCATTAAGTACGGGTAGCATTTGCATGCGTGGAAGCTTGATACTGAAAAAGTAAACCAATAAAACCGCCACCATTACATTGGTAGTGCCACCAGAAAACCCTGCGACAAAACCCACTACTGCCATGAGAAAACGCGGTGAATATTGCAGCCATATATGCTGCAATTGGCCTATTTTATCTTGCAGCAAAAACAGCACAATCAATAGCGCCAATAAGACACGAAACGGATTGGGGCTGCTATACGCCAGCACATACGCACCCACCCCTGCCCCAAACGCAGTGAATACCAGCAGCCAGCCAAACTGACGTAAAGCTTGACGATCAAGTGAGTCTGCAAAAATCGTGGCCATATTGACCGCGACAGTGGGCAACAAGGTGAGAAAGATAGCAATGCGCACATCCAGCCAGATTGCAATAAGCGGCGTTGCCACCATTGGAAAACCCAAGCCCAGTGCACCGTGAACCCAGCCAGCAAGCAGCATGACAGCAAGCAAATAAGTTAGCAGTAGTGGATCGAGTTGAAACAAAGGTAGCATTAAATTTAGGGCTTCGTGAGAGGCATGATTGTTGGGTATAATATAGCGTAGATTTTATTTAACCTTTAATCTCCTTAACACGGACTTTACTTATGAAAATGCATGCCCTTATTCCTTTAACTGCTTCTTTATTTTTGCTGACTGCATGCGGCGATGAAAAAGTGCAAGAATGCCTAGACAGCGCGGTGGATGCCACCAAGGCTGCAGCCTCTGACGCCGTGGATGCGACCAAAGTGGCCGCTTCTAAAGCAGCGGATAAAGCAGGAGAAGTAGCAGATGATGCAGTAGAAGTAATAAAAAAAACCGCTGCTGATAAGTCGCTTGAAGGTCAGACAGGCGAAGGTCAAAAGTAGACTAAGTTCAGTCAGCCAACTATTAGCACCTCGGCTATCTATTGATGGTTTTAAGAGGTGCTTTTTTGTGCCCGCTCGCGATAGAAAATATAAAGGCCGCTGGCGATAATCAGCGCGCCGCCAAGCAGCACCCAGCGATCAGGCAAATCGCCGAAAATGAAGTAACCCGACAAAGTAGCCCATATTAAGGTGGTGTAGCTTAACGGCGAAACTACCGAAGCCGGTGCTAGAGCAAAGGCACGGATAAAGAACAGATGACCTACTGCGCCGGACACCCCTAGCAAGATAAGTACGATCCAGTGCTGCAAAGCAACAGGTTGCCAAAAAAACGGCAGCGCTAAACTACTGGCCACTGCGCCCACCAACCCGGTATAAAAAAGCGAGGTCATTGGGCCATCAAACACCCGCACTTTTCGGGTCACCA
>CALIFM010000142.1 GCA_938021685.1 uncultured Gammaproteobacteria bacterium
TCGGCTTTTTTCTTGGCGTGATGCGATTATCAAAAAATTGGCTTACCAACAAATTAGCCTATGTGTATATTGAATACGTACGTAATGTGCCTCTGTTGCTACATATCTTGTTAGTACACGGGATAATCATACACTCCTTGCCAGTGCCTAAAAATGGCATTTCTGTGGGTGACGCCTTCTTAACTAACCGCGGTTTCTTTACACCTAAACCCCTGTTCGAACCTCTATTTTGGATTGTACTTGCGCTTTTTATAGCGGGAATTATCTTTAGTTTATTGTTCAAGAGGTACGCTAAACGCGTACAAGACGAAACAGGAAAGTACTACCCTGTTGGCTTAATCAGCTTGGGCGCCATTGTGGTCGTGCCTTTAATTGCCTATTTTTTACTGGGCAGCCCTATTGAGTGGGATAAACCAGCACTATCAGGCTTTAACTACAAAGGCGGCATGGTCATTCGCCCTGAATTTATTGCTCTATGGTTAGCCTTATCCTTGTACACCGCTGCTTTTATCGGCGAGATTGTACGCGCTGGTATTACCGCAGTCAGCTATGGACAAACCGAAGCAGCTTCTGCTTTGGGTATTTCTCGTGGTCGTACTTTAAACTTAGTTGTTATTCCACAAGCACTGCGCATTATTGTTCCGCCGCTGACTAGTCAGTATTTGAACTTGACTAAAAACTCATCACTGGCAGTGGCTATTGGTTACATGGACATTGTTGCTACCATAGGTGGCATCTCACTAAACCAAACGGGCAGAGAGATGGAATGCATGATTATTGTGCTACTGCTTTATCTAGCTATGTCCTTAATTATTTCAGCTGTAATGAACTGGTACAACAATCGCTTGAGATTGGTGGAGCGCTAGCAAAATATTGAGAGCTAAATTATGACACAACAACAATACACTGTAGGCGAGCATCCAGACCTAGCACCACCGGCAAACTTAGTGGGTCCATTGGCTTGGATCCGTAATAATCTATTTGCCAATGCTACTAATACCATTGTGACCTTGTTGGTGCTGTGGTTTTTATACAAAACAATACCTGCTGCATTAAATTGGGCTATTTTTGATGCCGCTTTTACTGGAGAAGATCGTAATGCTTGCAAAGCGGTGGCAGATGGAGCCTGCTGGGCTTTCATTAAGCACCGCCTGAGCTTATTTACCTATGGGTTTTACCCTGAGGAACAACGTTGGCGCGTAAATCTGTCATTTATTTTACTGGTCATTGCTGTCGTACCGATCTTGTTTGATAAAATTCCATTTAGAAAGTATGGCTTGTACTTTTCTATGGCCTTTCCATTTATCGCCGGCTGGTTACTTTTAGGCGGCTTTGGCTTAGTACCAGTAAAAACACACGAATTTGGTGGGTTTATGCTCACTTTAGTGATCGGTGTAACTGGCATCGCTGCATCCTTACCTATCGGCATCTGCTTGGCTCTAGGGCGACAATCAAATCTACCTATTATCCGGTACTTTTGCATTGGTTTTATTGAATTTATCCGTGGTGTGCCATTAATCACCTTGTTGTTTGTGGCCTCTACAATGCTTAATTACTTTTTGCCACCTGGCACAACTTTCGACTTGCTGCTGCGTGTATTGATCATGGTAACTTTGTTTGCTGCTGCTTACATGGCTGAGGTAGTGCGTGGAGGGCTGCAGGCTATTCCTAAGGGGCAAGTTGAGGCTGCTGATGCTATGGGCCTTAAGTATTGGTCATCCATGCGTTTGGTAGTGTTGCCGCAGGCTTTAAAAATTTCGATTCCAGGCATCGTTAACACCTTTATCGGTTTATATAAGGATACCACCTTGGTAATTATTATTGGTTTGCTTGACCCATTAGGCGTTGGCCGCTCGTCGTTGGCTGATACCAAATGGACAGGGTTATCAAATGAGGTCTATCTTTTCGTGGCACTATTCTTCTTTGTATCCTGCTTTGCAATGTCACGCTATTCGCTGTACTTAGAAGATAAGCTGCAAACCGGGCATAAGCACTAGTATCTAGATACCTAATTTAATACATTAATACCTATTTAAGCATTAATACTTTTGCTCAATATAGAGTTTACGAGACTTAAAAATGACTAATCAAAATCAACAGGCTCAACAAGAAGATTCAAAATTTGCTATTGAAATTCGGGCAATGCATAAGTGGTATGGGCAATTCCATGTGTTGAAAAATATCAATCTAGATGTAACTCGTGGCGAGAAAATCGTTATTTGCGGCCCTTCTGGTTCAGGCAAATCAACGATGATACGCTGCATCAATCGCTTAGAAGAGCATCAGCAAGGCGACATCATTGTTGATGGTGTTGAGCTCACAAACGACCTAAAAAACATCGAAGCTGTGCGCCGTGAAGTGGGCATGGTATTCCAACACTTTAATTTGTTCCCGCACCTGACCGTGCTAGAAAACTGCACGTTGGCATTAACCTTAGTCAGAGGCGCATCGCGCAAAGAGGCCGAAAAAACCGCTATGGGGTTTCTCGAAAAAGTACGTATTCCAGAACAAGCAACCAAATACCCAGGTGAGCTCTCTGGTGGTCAGCAACA
>CALIFM010000143.1 GCA_938021685.1 uncultured Gammaproteobacteria bacterium
GCCGCCCTTTTTCATTGTTTCTTGTTACATTATTTTAAGGCTTAAGCACTGTGTTTGCGTTTATTCTGCGTAAAATTGGTTTGTTGATTCCGACTTTTTTCGGAGTCACTTTGGCCTCATTTGCATTCATTCGCGCCATACCGGGCGACCCTGTGCTGATGATGGCAGGCGAACGCGGCATGACCCCAGAGCGCCATGCTGAAATGCTGAAGGAGTTCGGCTTTGACCGGCCATTATACGAACAATATTGGGAGTATTTAACAGGCATCTTTCAAGGTGATTTAGGCAATTCCCTCGTCACTAAAAAGCCTGTTTTTGAAGAGTTTTTTACCCTGTTCCCAGCCACTCTGGAACTATCCATTTTTGCAATCATCTTCGCGATGCTTCTTGGCCTTCCTGCTGGCATCATCGCCGCGATGAAACGTGGAACACTTATTGACCAAGGCGTGATGGGGACTGCGTTGGTCGGATACTCAATGCCAATTTTCTGGTGGGGCCTGTTACTTATTTTGCTTTTTTCTGGCAAGTGGGGACTAACCCCAGTTTCAGGCAGAATTGGTATCGAATATTTCTTTCCTAATGGAACAGGCTTTATGCTAATCGACAGCTTACGGTCTGGACAAGAAGGAGCATTTCGCTCTGCTTTATCACACTTGATATTGCCGACTATTGCTTTGGGCACAATACCTCTAGCCGTAATTGCTCGGCAAACACGCTCCGCTATGCTTGAGGTACTAAGCGAAGACTACGTCCGAACCGCAAGAGCAAAAGGATTGTCCAATTTTCGGGTAATTGGGGTACACGCGCTACGTAATGCCTTAATTCCGGTTGTTACTACCATTGGTTTACAAGTAGGTGTACTTTTTGCCGGCGCTATTTTGACAGAGAGCATATTTTCATGGCCAGGCATTGGCAAGTGGATGGTCGATTCCATTACTCGCCGAGACTATCCGTCTGTGCAAGGCGGCTTATTATTAATTGCTACCATTGTGATAATGGTAAATCTAATCGTTGATATTCTTTACGGATTGATCAACCCGAAAGTCCGAGTAACTTAAATCAGATGAATACAACGACAACAGCATCTGCAGATGACATGGCCGAGCAAAAGCAAAGTTCACTAGCTGAGTTCTGGTTTTATTTCAAAGCTAACAAAGGTGCCGTAGCAGGCTTAATTGTCTTCTTAATTATATGTTTCGTCGCTATTTTTGCTGATGTTGTTGCACCTTATGACCCTACTGAACAATTTAGAGATTCATTATTGTTGCCACCCGCCTGGCAAGAAGGCGGAAGCTCACAGTTTTTACTAGGCACTGATCCTTTAGGAAGAGACCTATTATCTAGGCTGATCCATGGTAGCCGATACTCTTTATTTGTGGGCTGCATTGTTGTCCCAATTGCGCTTATAGTTGGCGTCATCATTGGCTTGTTTGCTGGTGTAATTGGCGGAAAAACAGATACCATTATCATGCGTATCATGGATACCATCCTTGCTTTTCCAAGCTTACTGCTCGCACTTGTGCTTGTCGCGATATTAGGGCCAAGCTTAACCAATGCAATGATTGCTATCGCAATCGTACAACAACCTCACTATGTGCGTTTAACACGTGCAGCTGTATTGGGTGAACGTAATAAAGATTACGTGACGGCGGCTAAAGTCAGTGGTGTAGGGCAGTTGCGATTAATGTTTATGACTATTTTGCCCAACTGCTTGCCCCCCCTGATTGTGCAAGCGGCCCTATCATTTTCTAGCGCTATTTTGGATGCAGCTGCGCTGGGCTTTCTTGGCATGGGTGCCCAACCACCTACACCTGAGTGGGGTACTATGTTAGCTGGCGCAAAAGATTATATTCTACGAGCATGGTGGATCGTTACATTACCAGGCATAGCAATAGTCGTCACTGTGCTGGCCATCAACCTCATGGGAGACGGTCTACGTGATGCGCTGGACCCGAAGCTCAAGCGCTCGTAATCATGGCTCTATTAAGCATAGAAAATCTATCGGTTGCGTTTAAAACTGCTGGCGGCTTGTTCAAAGCAGTTGATGGTGTCAACATAAATATAGACGAAAGCGAAGTGCTGGCTATTGTGGGCGAATCTGGTTCAGGTAAATCTGTAGCTATGCTTGCTGTCATGGGCTTACTGCCTTGGACGGCGCAAGTGACCGCAGACAAAATGCAGTTTGACGGCCAAGACTTGCTGGGCATGAGCAAGAAGCAGCGCCGCGAAATTATTGGTCGCGACATCAGTATGATCTTTCAAGAACCAATGACCAGCTTGAATCCATGCTTTACAGTAGGGTTTCAGCTTACTGAAGGCATAAAATCACACCTCAAATTAAGTCGTAGCGAGCGCCGAGAACGCGCCATTGAATTACTACAATTAGTAGGTATCCCCGCCCCTGAAAAACGTCTCTCAGCTTTTCCGCATCAATTATCGGGCGGCATGAGCCAACGGGTGATGATTGCCATGGCAATTGCTAGCAACCCGAAGCTTTTAATTGCCGACGAGCCCACCACCGCATTGGATGTCACTATTCAAGCACAAATTTTGCAGCTGCTGCTGAAAATCCAAAAAGAAACCAACATGGCCTTGGTGTTGATCACCCATGACATGGGTGTGGTAGCCGAAACTGCTCAACGTGTAGCCGTGCAATATGCCGGGCAAAAAATTGAAGAACAAGACGTACACGCTTTATTTGACCACCCGTTTCACCCATATACTGCAGCTTTATTGGCTGCTTTACCTGAACGAGCTAATAGTAAGCGTTTGCCGTCGATTCCAGGTGTAGTCCCAGGTCAATTTGATCGTCCAAACGGCTGCTTATTCTCGCCACGCTGTAGCGATGCACAAGAACTTTGTCACGAAACCCAACCTAATAAAGGCACAGCTGACCAAGGTTACGCTCGATGCCACTTTCCCCTTCTAAAACAAGAGCCTCCTGTAGAGGAGGAGGAAGAAGCGAACAAAGAAAAAGCAACAACCAAAAACCATCGATCTGCCGGCACCGCAGCAAACAAAATGACGGCTGCGGCGGATAAAGCCAAAACAACACTGAATAAGGCTAAGATGAGCATCAAATCCAAGGCTAATAAAGCCAAAGCAAAGAGACAGAAGAAATGAGCAAACCTGTACTTATTGCTGACAAACTGAGCAAGCACTACCAAGTTCCACGTGGCGCATTTAAAAAGCCTGCCAATCTCATTGCTTTGAATGAAGTGAGTTTTAGCCTATATAAAGGCAAAACCTTAGCTGTAGTAGGCGAATCAGGCTGTGGAAAATCCACCTTGGCGCAGTTGGTTAGCATGATCAACACACCCACCTCTGGCTCGCTGCTAATAAATGATCAAGAACTAGCGAGCGCGGACAAAGAACTGCTTAAAGAATACCGTCCGCGTGTGCAAATCGTATTTCAAAATCCATACGGTTCATTAAACCCACGGCAAAAAATAGGCTCGGCATTGACTGAACCTCTAAAAATGAACACCGACTTGTCCGTGAGCGAACGCAACGAACAAGCTACTACAATGATTAAACAAGTAGGATTGCGTCCAGAGTACTTAGAGCGCTACCCACACATGTTTTCAGGCGGTCAACGACAACGTATTGCCATCGCGCGGGCCCTGATGCTTAACCCTGAAATTTTAGTGCTCGATGAGCCTGTCTCTGCATTAGACGTATCAATTCAAGCACAAATACTTAATTTACTCAGTGACTTACAAGAGAAAAATAATCTAGCTTATCTCTTCATAAGTCATGATCTTTCGGTAGTTAAACATATCGCTGACGAAGTAATGGTGATGTATTTAGGCCGTACTGTGGAGCACGGCGAAAATACGGCCTTTTTCAAGGCACCACAGCACCCTTATTCGCAAGCCTTGCTGGCCTCTACGCCTGTTCCTATTCCAGGCCGTGAGAAGCAGCACATCAGTTTAAGTGGCGAAATTCCTTCACCCATCGACCCACCCAGTGGCTGTACGTTTCACCCACGTTGCCCTGCTTTCAATAGCGAGGCAGGTTGTGAACAGCATTCGCCCAGCTTACAAAGCTATACAAACGATTCATCCATGCAAGTGGCCTGCCACGTGGCAATTAATCAACTAACGGGTTAACTACCTCGCTGCAGACGCCCACTTTGCTACTTAGGCTGGCGCAAATGACTGCTCAAAAAAGCGAAGCCAGTTCCCGCCCATCACTTTGGCAATTTCATCTTGATGCATACCGTGCTCTGCCAAACCAGCAGCAATATTGCCAAAATCTAAGTTATTTTCAAACCAACTGGGCTGTGCCGGCCAGCTAGCATTACTGGCAGAGCCTTCACCATAGTCTTTATCGATTGACCAACGGCCATTACGCATCCACGTCAGGATAGAAGTGGGCTGGCTTTGACATAAATCAGATCCTATACCAATGTGGTCAACACCCATTAAATCTGCAGTACGTGCCACCATTTCACAAAAACTTTTTAGCGTACAATCAGGGCCATCTTTAAGATGAAATGGATACATACTAAATCCCAGCATCCCCCCACTTTCGCCAAGCGCACGTAGCACCGTATCAGATTTATTCCGCAAAGCAGGCTCAAAGAAGGTCGGGTTAGCATGGGTAATAGCAATTGGCCGTGTAGATAGCTCTATTGCATCTAGTGTAGACTGCTCAGCACTGTGCGACATGTCCACTACCATCCCCACACGATTCATCTCGCTGATTGCTTGTTTACCAAAGCGCGTTACGCCACTATCAGTATCTTCATAGCACCCGGTGGCTAATGGGCTTTGATTGTTATAGGTCAACTGCATAAAGCGCACACCTAATTGATGAAATATCTCGATCAAAAACACGTCATTATCAATTGGCGAGCAATTTTGAAAACCAAATACAATGCCAGTGCGCCCTGTCTCTTGTGCACGCTGCACATCCGCCGCGCACCGTACTGGCATAATCAGATCAGAATATTGTACAAAGCGCTGGTTCCAATCTGCAATATTGCTAATGGTTTCAAAGGTATTTTCCCAATACACAATGGTCACATGCACACAGTCCACACCGCCTGCCCGCATTTGCTCAAACACATCGCGGGTCCAATTGTTGTACTGTAAACCGTCAATTAACACCGGTATATTGGGCATAGCCACTTGTTTTGCTTTACTCATAGGACTGCTCTGTTAGTAGGCCTTCATGTAAGTAGTCTTTACCTGTGTATAAAATTCCGCCGCATACTTCCCTTGCTCACGACTGCCATAGCTAGAGTTTTTACGCCCGCCAAACGGCACGTGATAATCAGTGCCCGCAGTCGGTAAGTTAATCATCACACAACCCGTTTTAGCATGCCGTTTAAAATGGTTAGCCTTCGCCAAAGACTCACTAATGATGCCAGAAGTTAAGCCAAATTCAGTGTCATTCACCATACTTAGGCCTT
>CALIFM010000144.1 GCA_938021685.1 uncultured Gammaproteobacteria bacterium
TTATTTCAGCAAAATCAATCATGCTGCTACCGCCTTGTTAGCCTTAGCTTTTGCATAACCTTTTCTGCGCTGTTGCTGTAACCAGTCAGCTTTACTTTTATCCATGTAGTCTTGGGCGAATTGGTCATACTGTGACGGTAAGTTCTGCATCCATTTTGGAGGCCAGTCTGAAAAAACTTCTTTGTACTTGACTGCTATAAATCCCTGCTTCTTAGGCCACTCACCTTTTTTCTTTTCCATCTCATCAGCTATAAACTTGATGCCCTGATAGAAAGATTCTTTTTGCTGAATGCTGAAGTGCTTAGGGTCGCTGATTTCGCCATCTTCAGACAGGCTGATAAGCTCACCGTCTTTTAATAGCCATTCTTTACCGTCAACCCATTGCGTAGCACTCTCAACTACATTGCCGCAGAACTCACACTCATTGCCTTTTTCAATAAGGCTATGGCATTCGTTACACTCAATAGGCTTAGGAGTTTTATCCATTGACTCGGTAGCTTTTTCTTTTTCATTCGGTGGCGTTGTGCTTAGCTTTTCTAGGCCGTCTACGAACCTATAAGGTGATCCGTATTGCATCCAGTTATCGCCATAGTCCAGAACGATGCAATCCTTATCGCCATCGTTTGCGCGACCACCACGACCGTTACCCTGAACCCATCCATTGAGATTATTTGGCCTGCTAGGGTCATGCTTGCTAGGCGCTAAGCTGGTAAGCCATACGACCATGTTTACCTCTTTGTCGCTGTAGCCCTCGCGTAATGCAATTACAGAGACAAGGCCGTCATACAGCCCCTTCTTTGAATCAGCTAGTATTTGCTTTCGCTCTTCGCCATTCATCTTTGAGTGGATAATTCCGACGTTGAAACCTTCAGCCCTAAGCTCATCATAAAAGTAAGTGCAGACCTTTATAGAGTCGGTGAATGCTATCCACTTTCGATTTTGTAAGCGCTCATCTGTTTTCAAGTCGCTAATGAAGTTACCCGTTAAATCCAGAAACTGCATATCCTGTGACTTGCTGCTGTATTCTCCGGTGCTGGTAACATCCATCGCTGATGTGTCCGCTTTCTCTACGGATGCGATAGGCCAGTATGGTTTGATTGTATTTTCTTCAATCAGCTTATCGGTATCCAGCGTTTTAACTAATGGCTGATAGGTCAATCCTAAGCCTTTCGTGAATGGTGACGCTGACAGGCCAAACCTTTTTGTGTGAGGTATCAGGTCTAAATCTTTCCTACCCAAGTGAGCCTCATCAATTGCGGCCATATCAAAATGCAGCTCTTCAAAAAACTCTTTAGTTCGTGGGTCTTTTGACTTCAATCTTCTTAGTAGCGTGTCAATGCTTGCGATATGAATCTGTGCTGAAGGTTCGAAACGGTCATCCTGTCGCCAGATAACAGATGGGAACAAATCAAGGCTTTTGAATTCCTCCATTGCCTGATCGACCAAATCAATTCTAGGCACCGAGAACAAAAGACGTTGTGCAGGGTTTTCAGTTAGCAATCTGTGAAAGTATGCAGCGGTAAACAAGGTCTTTCCGCTTGCTGTCATTGCCATTACTAGCGGGGAATCATTGCCATCGTTAAACGCCTTATCTAGACCCTCCTCCATTTTCACCTGTACTAATCTTGGCTTGTACCATTCAGGTAACGGTGATGGCGGGTTGTCGTTAATGGCTGGCATTGTTGCTGGCAACCAGTGCCTTTTTGGTTTGTTCTGTTGGCCTATAAAGCCCATGCCTAGCGCTTCTAGGTGTTGGTCTTGCTCGAATAAAACTTGCTGTGGTTCGTACATTTGGAAGAATCCTATTTAGTTAAGTTGTAGCCGGAGGCTCAGCCTCGTTTGTCGGCCACTTTGCCGCTCGCATGAAACACCGTGTAGTAATGTCTTGAGCATTCGCATTTGTACTGAAGTATCTTTGCTGGCAATTCAGCTAACTTGTCAGTCCAAGCAGCCAAGCCTGAATTAGTTTTTACTTCGTGCGCCTGACTAGTCATCAATCCACCACATGAACACTGCATAATCTGTCTCCTTAAAAGCGGCCTTTCGGAAGGTGGTATGCTTGAATCTTGTGATATCTTCAAACTTACTGCTTACCCGTAAGGCTGCTTTTGCTTTTTCTAAAATAGATAACAGCTGTTAAATACAAACTGCTATACCAATAAAAACCATTGCATGACTTTCAAAATCACAAGCTTTTCACCGCGACGCAGATACAATCTTCCCAGAGGACGCATATATAAAAATGCTTCCCGTGGGATTGACTGCTTGACGCAGATTGACACGGCTACAACCTGTCAACTTGTCGAATTACCAGCCTGTAGGCCGCCTGAGAGTCGTCTCGACACAACTTGGATTCACCTGAAAATCATTAGTCATTGTCTTTAGGGGAAACAGCTCTCTGGGGGACTCGTAGTCACTCTCCAATTTGCTATATCCCTAAACTAGGACGTTTCAGCCCCCGCCCATGCCGACGGTGCGTGCCTACTGTTCAACAATGTAATTTCCAGAACCAGAGGTTCCTCTATGACCGCGCTTTTCTCAGTCCAACAGCCCCAATTCCCGTGGTAACGCTTAAGATGGTGATACCTTTGTTCCTAGCCCCACACTCGATCAATCAGGACTCCACGCTAGGAGGTATGCCAAATGACGGTCTCACCGTCGGTAAGTTAAATACATTCATCGAT
>CALIFM010000145.1 GCA_938021685.1 uncultured Gammaproteobacteria bacterium
TTGATGGTATAGCTTTGCAGCTTGGAGATGTTGGGGTCCGACGAAATAGTGTGGATTTGTCCCGCTGCGTGCCAAGACGAGCCCGAGGTAAGCTCATCACGTTCCAGTAATATCACGTCCTTCCAGCCCATTTTAGCTAAGTGGAATAGAATTGAGCAGCCAACAACGCCGCCCCCGATAATGACTACTTTTGCATGGGTTTCCATAATCTTTTTAACTTAATTTTGATTCGTAAATATTAGAATTTATTTGTTATTCTGGAAAGTTAATTCTAAGCGAATTAGTACCAAGCATCGGGCAGCTCAGCTTTGCGTTTGGTCATGGTTTCAATTAAAGCTTCATGGATGCCTTGATCCAATGGAGGTTGCTCATAATCTTTCAAAATTTGGTTCCAACGCTCGTAAGCGCGCTGTGCTGAATCTTTGCCGCCTTTTTCTTCCCACTGCTCGACGTTTTCACTGTCAGATAAAGCAGAGTCATAAAATGCGGTTTCGTAGTTCGCCATGGTGTGGCTACAACCTAGGAAGTGGCCAGCGGGCTCCACTTCTTCATAAGCGCTGCGGGCCAATGCATTATCATCCATTGGCAAGCCGCCCATTAACCGCTGATAGCCGCCTAAGCGGTCAGTATCTTGCACCATTTTCTCATAGCTAGTAACGAGGCCGCCTTCCAACCAGCCAGCAGCATGCAGCACAAAGTGCGCACCGCCGAGTACGGTTGACATCATCGAATCAGCACTTTCTGAGGCCGATTGGGCATCAGGCAGCTTTGAGGCAGTCAAGGAGCCGCCACACCGCAGCGGTACGCCTAGGCGTCGCGCTAATTGGCCGATCACAAAGTTGGACATCACTGGCTCTGGCATACCAAAAGTCGGCGCGCCGCTTTTCAGGCTCATGGAGGATAAAAAATTACCCAGTACGAACGGCGCGCCCGGGCGAATAAGTTGGGTAAAAGCGCAGACCATCATTGCTTCAGCTAAGGCCTGCGCGATGGCCGCAGCGGTGGTGACCGGCCCCATTGCACCGCCTAAAATAAACGGCGCGGCAATCAAGCCTTGGCCTGCGCCGCAATACACTTGTGCAGCTTGGGTCACGACTTTGTCGATCAGCAGCGGCGAATTAGTGTTGACGTTGCCCATGATCACGCAATGGTCCTGCATGAAATCTTCGCCGAACACCGCTTTGGCTAGGTCTACCGAGTCTTGTGCACGTGACATCTCAGTAATCGCGCCCAGAAAGGGTTTATCATTGTACACAAGCTGGTTATACACCATGTCCAGATGGCGCTTTGATACCGGCACATCGCAAGGCTCGCAAATCACTAGGCCAGTGTGATGCAGGCTATCTAAAGAGTTGCAAATCTTAACCAGCTTTTCATGATCTTCCATGGTGCCATAGCGGCGGCCACCTTCAAGATCACGCACGAAAGGCGAGCCATACACGGGCGCATAAACTTGGTTGTTGCCGCCTATCTCAACGCTTTTTGCTGGGTTGCGGGCGTGTTGTGTGAACTGGCTTGGCGCTGTTTTACACAAATCGCGCGCCATCCCCGTTGGTAACTTAACTCGGGTACCATCGACATCGGCTCCCACTGCTTTCCAGATAGCTAAGGCTTTTTCATCGTCACGAAACTCAAAGCCAATTTCTTGAATCAGCCAATCAGCTTGCTCCTCTAGTTTGACTAATCCTTCTTCATCCAAATATTCATAAAATGGCACTTTACGCTTTATATAAGCTGGAGCAGCAATTTGTGGTCGCTCACGACGATTTGGGCGGTTGCTTCTTCCTTGGCGCTTTGTTAAGTTTTCTTTACCTGACATAGCTATTTTAATTGTTTAAAGTACACATGTACGGGCATTTAAAATTGAGTATAGCAAGTACCCTACAAGCTGTGACCGTCAAAAATTTTCGTCTTAACATAAGTTAAATTAATGCCAAATGCGTGATTTAAGCCGCCTTATTCATTCACCGCACCACTTATTTGTGTTTGAGGTGTGTGGGCGCTTATGTTCGTTCACCAAAGCAGCGCAAGAATTAGGTGTGTCACAACCTGCCGTAAGCTTGGCGATTCGTCAGCTAGAAAAAGCACTGGGCATAACCTTATTTAACCGAGAGTATCGGCGTGTCAGTTTGACTGACGCGGGGCAGCAATTCCATTATGAAGTAGCCCTAAGCCTAGATCGCATTCTGCAAGCTGCTAAGCAAGTAAATCAGAAGCAAGCCAGTCATGTTACCTTGTCAGTTTCTACTGCATTTGCTAATTATTGGATCGTGCCGAAGCTCTCACAGTTGCATAATTTACATCCAGATATTGATTTACGTCTTTACGTCGTAGACAAAGACGTGGCCTTAGATGAGCCTGTAACTTCATTAGGAATTCGTAACGGCAATCAACATTGGGACGGTTACCATAGCCATAAAATAGCTCGTGAGATATTAGTGCCCGTTGCGAGTCCAGGCTATTTACGGCAATATGGAACACCCTCTAGCTTAGAGGACCTATCGAAGCGTTTTTTAATTCACCTTGAAGAACCATTTCGCGATCGCGCAACCTGGCACGATTGGTTTGCAGGGCTTGGCTATGAAAGCCGTAATTTGGCTAAAGGCTTGAAGCTTAATGATTATGCATTAGTGGTGCAGGCAGCAGTAGCAGGTGAAGGTATTGCCTTAGGTTGGCAGCATATTGTGCAAGAGTTGATACAGCATCAACGCTTACAAATTGCATTTGACACAAGCTGGACATCAAATAATGATACTTGGCTCATTTGGTCGGAATATACGCCTTTGTCAGCGCAGACTGAGCTAGTTAAAAACTGGATTATTGAAATGGCTAATGCGGGTTATAGCGCGCAGCTATAAAGCTGCGTATGGCGCAGCTCTTCCCGCTGTTTTGAGCAACAAATCGAGGTGCCTACTCGTTAATTTAATACTTAAAACGTGATAGGCATCTTCTTATCAAGTTTAGCTTGGCAATAGTCTAGTAATCCACTATTGGCCTCACACCAAGCACTTAAGTCCTCGGTTTCTGAAGGCGCCTCCTTCAATATATCCTCGTAAGCGCTATGATGTATCGCACTGGCTTGCATAACACCATCGCTACTGCCATGCTCACTGGTAAAAGTGGCAAATTGCCAGTTGTTCTTCATCAGCTTTTTAGCGTGTTTAGCGCAAGCGGCCACAAACTCATCGTCATAAAGGTCGTTACCATGTAGCAACAGAATGCTGTTGTAATCATGGCGCTGTGCTTCGTCTATGATGTCTCGGTAAGCGCGGCTATATTGCAGTTGCAGCGTATCTAGCTCTGCATCTAGTGGCGTGATTTTGGTGCGCCGCACAATGTGTATGGCATCTAGCTCTGTATCTAGCGAAAGTTGAGACGCTTGGTCGGGGTGCTTTAGGTAATAAATTGCATCAAAATGATACAAGGGGCTATCAATTTCTGCTTGCGTTTTAGCCATCATACGTGAGGTTGCTTGCTCGTTAAGGTGGCTGTTGAAGTGCTCCTCAATTCCATCAAAGGGCAGGCCATTTTCATGGTGACCAATCATATAATTACGAATGCGGTCTTCCCAGCTGACGGTATAGCGTGTACCCATGGGTCGGTTAAAACGGTGTAACCAGCGATAAAATGGTAGGCACAGCGCACGGCCACCGGCTTGGCGAAACTTCTCATGAATGTAACCTTCTTCACCACCAAAGCCTGCAAAGCGAGGGTTAAACCCGAGCCAAGCATCTTTTGCACATGCAAAAGAGCCAAGACCTTGCATGGGGATGTCAAATGGCTCTCCGTCAATGTCATTTGCGCGCTCGTCCTTACCCCAAGTGCCATACATACCTTGACTCCACTTTTCTTGGAAATGTGATGATAAATTACGCATATTGTCATTAAGCATTGGCCCCTGCAAGAAGTCTTTTGTTTCTGGGTTGGCTTCAAAGTAGTCGAGCAAACGCTTGATGGCACCAGGAGCGATGAAGACGTGCGAGTCCATGCACAATACATAATCGGCAT